>CAXYKR010000451.1:0-18369 GCA_964277815.1 uncultured Mucilaginibacter sp.
TAACATATTCACGACCACTTAAAACGACTTTTCCGTTTACCGGAACCTTTATTTTAAAATATCCGGCAGAATTACTGCGGGTGAAAATTTTGGTGCCAGGTATGCCAATGCGGATACCTTGAATTGCTTGCCCATGTTCGAGAGAAATAACGCGACCAATTGCGTCAAAACCGTTTTTTATAGCCAACGCATTTTTATAGTAAAGCTTGTTTAGTTTGCTATCACTAATGTTGCCCCCGGTGCTCCTGAGGTTTTGATAGGCGTAGTTATAGTCTCCATAGTAATGATAGCCAAACAAATCCAACTCTTCATAATTCCTGCTCTCAATATCTGAGTCGCGTTCTTCGTATCCCTCATAATTTTCGGGATTTACAAAATCGTCGGTGTTCCATTCAAAATAAGAACCTGACCAGTTATCGGTATTTTCGACATCCATAGTCCAGCGCTGCGACGACCATAAATCGTCCAGTGAGGCGTCATACAAAGTGGCTACCATCTCGGCTGCTGCTGCAGTTTTAGTACTGTCGCCTACCTGCAATTTCCACTGCTCTTTTTGGCCCGGTTGCAACTTGTTGCGAAAGGTGACCAGCTTTACCGGTAGTTGCTCCGCTGTATCTCTGGCCACGGTGTTTTGATAAGACTGGTAAACCCGGTTGTTACTTACCATTAAAAACTGAACGCTACAACGGGCTATGCGTGCAGGCAAATCTACCTTGATTTTTTGTTGAATACCTCCACTCAACGTTATCCACTCGGATGATAGAAGCTTAGCGCCATCGTATTTTTCCATCAATACACTATCATTGTCCGCGGCGCCCAATAAAAACTCGGCTGCCTCGCCGGGCTTAACAATTGTTCTCAGCGGGATTAACCAGTCGTCCAGTCGCTGAACTTTTCCGGGCTGGTTAGCAAATACAAATTGTTGCGTGTAAGACACGGTGTCGCCACCGGACGAATGTGCTTTGACAACCACGCTGTAAGAGCCCGATACCTGCTTAAATAAATCGTCTAAATAGATTTGCTGTGGTTGGATTTTGTTAAAGCTAACGTTCCAGGCTGCAACGGTATCAGTTATTGGCCAGGTAGCGATTTCATCTTCGTTTTGATAAGCGTAGTCACCGAAGCTTTTCAAAAATTCTTCGTGAGACATGATGTGTTGGTCAGGTGCGTCCCACAAGCGTTTTTTGAACGCATGGTTGGGCGACTGCAACTTATAGATGGTAACGCGGGCTTCGCCATCAATCGGTTGTCCGTTTAAGTTTTGCAGACCAATATTTAAAGCCCTGCTGTTATCTACGATAATTACTTTGGGTACCGCTACATTTAGCACCAAAGGCTGATTGGCTACTTTTACTTGCAAACCAGCGCTATGCGTTTCGCCGGCACCATCGGTTACATCGGCGTTTATTTTGTAAAGGCAATATGCGCTGGGGGCAATTTCCAATTCAATTGCTTTAAAACGGATTTCGAACCCACCGATACTGTCGGTAGTCAGGGTATCATTGGCAGCAATTTGTTCAATGCCGTCAGGGATAAACAGGCCATCAATTTGGCCCGCCCGCCTGTCCTCTACCGAGACTTTGACGCTATAGGCTACCCTGGCGTTAGCTACACCATAACCCGAAAATGTTTTAACCTGACCTTTGACAATAACAGAGTCGCCCAAACGGTAACTTTGAGTTACGGGCAACAGCTTTACCTCAAAGTTGGGCCTTTTATATTCTTCTACTTTTATTGTTGCGTAACCATTGTCGGCCGAAATAAAGAAACTGCCGTTTACCATACCGACGGGTAAAACAAACGAACCACCGGCCGAACCAAATTCATTAGTAGTAAAAGTTACGCGGTTGACCGTTTTGCCAGAATTGTCGTTGAGTTTAACTTCGATTTGCCTGTTTGCCAATATTTGGGTGGTGCCCAACTCTTTTTGCAAATACAACACCTTAAAGTAAACCGTTTGCCCCGGCCGGTATAATTGCCTGTCGGTAAAGATGACACTGTGTTTTGTTGCGACACTGTCTGTTCCGGTAGGTGCTAAATCACCATTAAAACTTTTTTCGGCAGACGAGAATGAATCCTGCTGATATTTTAAATCAATGAATACATCCTGGTCTGTCTTTTTGAATAGGTATCGACCATTAGCATCGGTGAAACCTGCGTTAATTTTAACTTTTTTAAACTGCCGTTTTACTGTAAAAACTTCTTCAGAAATAGTCACTACCACTCCCGTCAGCGGCTTGCCCGATTGCCTGTCCATCACCCGTACCTCACACATGCCGTTAGGATTTTGCCGGGTTACATAGGACAGGTTAGTTACCTTAAGTTTCACCAGTTTCCCCAGTTGCGGCTGGTCTGAAGGCCCGTCAACAAGCATGGCATACGTGCCCGCCGCCAACGCGCCGAGTTTAACTTCGGCACTGTGCGGGCGGTAGTCGTGTGGATTAGGTAGCTTGTAGGTTGTTCGCTCCAGCGGCCTGATTTTTTGGACGTATTTTAAATTTGCAACGGGTAAATTACCGTAAGTATCAAATGCGCCCTTATCTTCCAGCCAGGCCAGTTGAGCATCTGTCAATTTAAATACCGTAAGTTTTGTACTTTCCAGGTTTCGGTACTTGAGCAGTGCCAGCATAGGTTTGCCTGCGCCGTATGCACTCTCTACGGTGACACCAAGATTTTGCCTTAAAATTTCACGTTTCAATTTTGCGGCATTTAGCCCGCCTAGGCTTTGCGGGAACAGCCTGATAGCCTCATTATAAAAGGTAAGCGCTTTGGCCAGGCTATCCTGTTGTTCATAAAACATGCCCAACAGTACCCAGCCATCAGCCACGATGGGTTTGCGTTGATAAGCTTTAACAAATTGTTGTAAACCAAACAAATAAAACTGCTTTTGCTGGCGCGTATTTTGACGGCTGCGCAGGTACTCTAACCGCATTAAATCCAAATCGGCAACAGCCTCAATTGCTCCATTTTGCAGGTGAAAAGCTGTGGCCTGCTGCAGTAGCCGCAAGCCATGGTATACCCGGTCGGTGGTGTCGTTAGCTGCAATCGTTGTGCGCACAAACGCCTCGGCACCCTGATAGTAACGGGCATTATTGAGGCTGGTAGGCTGATTAAAAAACGGAAGTTCAATTTCTCGGTCTAAATAAAACTCGAGTGCCCGGTGTACCAACAAATCATAAAGAGTTGGCCTGAGGTAGCGCGTGGCTGCATCACCGTTTAAAACACCGTTAAGCTCACCAACGGGCGTTTGTTGCAACGCTTTACTATTTTGCAGCGACTGCGCAAACAAGCTGTCCGTCTTGATAATTACAGTGGACAAATCCCAGTGGGTAATATCCGCGTCCGGCTCATCATGACGGATGCGGCCGCCAAAACGCGAACGGTTAAGTTTATAATATTGCCAGCATAATGTGCCCAATAAGGATTGCAGTACCGGTTTAGCCGGAAACGCAGCCAGTTGCATGTCTGC
Source organism: uncultured Mucilaginibacter sp. (assembly GCA_964277815.1). Classification (GTDB taxonomy): domain Bacteria; phylum Bacteroidota; class Bacteroidia; order Sphingobacteriales; family Sphingobacteriaceae; genus Mucilaginibacter. The sequence continues at coordinate 3,470 of CAXYKR010000451.1, forward strand.
ATTTAAATGGGCAATAACGTTTGGCAGCGCATCATCTTCCAGATACGGCAGCAGTTGCATACGATAAATGGCCGACCTGATGATGTACGGAGTATTGTGTTGCTGACGGGCAAGCTGGTCGAGCTTTTGTACTTCGGCCAGGGCCGATTTGTACCGACCGAACTCCGTTAAGCTATCGATACTAAAAACAATATTCTGATATTTATTTTGCGCCCTGGCCTGATAAGCTGCAGAGAAGGATATAAAAACGGATAGTAAATATTTTAGAATTTTTAAACGCATAGGTAAAGGCGCAGGTTTATGCCGTTAAGTTAGCATTTTTTACCAAACGTTTCGTCTGCCTGTCATCACCTGCACCAACGCGCGTCCCAATCGTCGATACATCCTCTTTGCTTATCGATACACCTTATTTTCTGTGCTCGGTGCTTTTCATCTTTGGATTATCAAATACACGGAGATTATGGAAAGAAAGAATTTTTTGAAAAGCCTGCTGGTTGGCGCCGCTTCAACATCCATATTGGCGCAGGCCTGCAGCAAAGATGATGTATCCGTAACAGACGGCAGCACCACTTCGGGTACATCCACCAGTACTACCGGTTCTACATCTGGCAGCTCAGGTAGTTGCAGTGTGGCCCCTACCGAAACCGAAGGCCCTTTCCCTACCAAAGCACCAGCCTCTTACGTAAGGAGCGACATCCGCGACGACCGCTCGGGCTACAAGCTTACGGTTAATATTACCATCAACAACAGCAACAATAGTTGCAGCGCACTGGCCAATGCCTTGGTAGATATTTGGCACTGCGATGCCGAAGGTAATTACTCAGAGTATGGCGGTTCGGGCATGCAGTCTACCAATTACCAGTCAGTGCATTTTTTGCGCGGACGGCAAACCACCAGTTCGACCGGTTTGGTGAGCTTCGTCAGTATATTTCCGGGTTGGTATTCGGGCCGCGCTACGCACATCCATGTGCATGTTTATAACGCTGCGGGTAATTCACTTAAAGTAACGCAAATTGCATTTCCTGAAGGCTCTGGTACAGCACTCGCTACGGTAGCCGGCTATAAAAAAGGCATGTCGGGCTATACGTATAACGCCAGCGACAATGTATTTAGTGATGGTTACAGCCTCGAGCTGGCTTCTGTTACCGGCAATACAACCGATGGTTTTGTGCTAAGCATCAGTTTGAGCGTGCCAGCTTAAGCTTATTGCAGGAATTTGCGATTGAGCTAACTTAACCGGGAAACTATGAATAAGCAAACAATCAAATTTTGCTACCGTAAAATCATTGATGCACAATCGGCCAAGGCATGGGAAAAACTGGTGTTTGAGGATAGCTACGCTGAGCTGAGACTGCAAATGCAAAACTACCCTCAGCACAAGCAATACCCCTCCTACGGCGAACTGTTGCATTACGCACCCGAGGCAGCCCAACTGAGCGCACGGGTTACCCCGGCTATTACCGGCTACGTGCAGCAGTTAAGCGAGATAATGCCTGATGTATTGAACAACTTAGGCAGGCGCTTTATGCAGTTTGATAAGTTCAAGTTCGAAATCATCAATTCTCATTTATTACAACCGGATAAACACCAGGTGGCCATTAATTTTAATTCGGTCCCGATGCTTTGGCACAATACGGTGGGCGACTATCTGCTACTCTCGTTTGCCGATGAAAATGCAGGCAGCGAGATGGCTACACACTTAATGCAGTTGCAACCCTATTTAAGTATTTGCAGTTTACAGGAGAGCAATTAATATGCAGTTGACACCCGGAAAAATATTTTTAGCGGATGAGCGCGGACAATCCGAAAACAGCACCCGCCAGCTGTTTAGCACGTTCAACTTTCGCGAGTATCAGCATGAGTACAAAACTCCGTTCGGCCGCTTGCACACGTTTAACGACGTCACCTTGGCGGCTGCCAGCAACGTAATGCAAAGCGCCACGCTAACCGGCGTGTTACTCATCTTACCGGTTACAGGTTCGGTCATTTTCAACCAAACCACCATCGAACCCGGACAAGTGCTGGCGGTACACATTGCTCCGGGGTTTGCCTACCAACTCACTAACCCTTACCCGGCCGACTGGATTAACCTGCTTTGGATTGAAATTGCGGGCAAAAACCTGCCGCTTACTGATGCGCAGTTAATCAGTTTTGATTTGGAACACACGGCCAATGCATTAGTGCCGGCCATTACAGGCGATAAGTTACCCCTCAACTTACATATTGGCCGGTTTGACGGTCGCCGTGAGGCATTATATCATATAAAACCTGACAACCAATTGTTTGCGTTTGTACTCGGCGGAGCCTTTGAGTTACAAAACCGATTGCTGCACGAGCGCGATGGTTTAGCCTTATGGAGCACTGATACCGTAGAGGCCGAAGCACTGAGTAATGATGCCGTGTTATTATTGTTAGAATTAAGCCCGGCTTAGCTATCTTGCGCTATCAAGCAGAATTATTTAGCTTATGCACGGATAATGTTGGCTATAAGCTGTCCCACACCATGTTAAAAGTAAAAGTTTATACCTTTTTATTGCACTTAGCCGCATGGTTGCTGTTTATGGCGTTACCGTTGTTGTTTTTAAACGACCGCGGCCAAAACAGCAATTACCTTACGCTGCTTTCGCAATCTTACTACTGGTTGTTTGGGGCAACTTACATCGCACTGTTTTACCTGAACACGCTGCTGCTTATACCCGCTTTTTTGCTCAAAAAAAGGTACTGGATTTATGCCTGCATTCTGGTAGTGTTGCTTGGCCTGATTAACCTGCTGCAACCGTACGACAAGTTGCTGATGAGCAGCGAGGGCGGTTTCCCGAGGTTTCCGCATCATGATGAGCATTTCCACCGCGGTGATGAACACGGCATGCCTGGTCCGCCACCCGATTTTGATTCGCGGCCGCCGTTTTCGCAACACCATGACGGCAGGAAATTTGATTTCAGGAACGGTCCGCCCCGCGATAGGCATTTCGACAGCATCAGCCTATTTTTGTTTTTTATGATTGTAGGCATCAGCACCGCCATCCGGATTATTAGGCAGTGGCAGCTTACTGAAAAACGCGCCATCCAGGCTGAGGCCGATAAAACAAGCACCGAACTCTCCTTTTTAAAGGCGCAGATTAACCCACATTTTTTGTTTAATACGCTTAATAATATTTACACGCTGGCCATCATGAACGACGAGCATACGGCCGAAAGCATCTTGAAACTGTCGAACATTATGCGTTACGTGACTGATGAAGTTACCGCCGATTTTGTGCTGCTAGAAAACGATATTAACTGTATTAAAGATTACATTGAACTACAGATGCTCCGGCTGGGCGATAGCACTACCGTGAACTTTACCATCGACGGCATATCCGAAGGCAAAACCATTTCACCTTTACTGCTGATGAGTTTTGTGGAAAATGCCTTTAAGCATGGGGTCAGTAAAAATACGCCGTCGATTATTGATATTGCCATCAGCATCGGGCCTCAGTCGGTCAAGCTTTTATGCAAAAATCAGATTTTTGCACATAGTAACGAGTTGCCGCGGACGGGTGTCGGTCTGGAAAATACCCGCCACCGGTTAAACCATTTATATCCCGGCAGGCATACCTTGACTATTACCGAAGCAGATGGCTTTTATATAGTTGACCTTCAAATACAATTAGATAAAGCATGACGTTAAACTGCATTGCTATTGATGACGAACCACTGGCGCTAAAACTCGTCAGCACGTATGTAGCCAGGCTGCCATTTTTGCAACTGGTGCGCTCTTTCGAGAACGCCATATCGGCCGCCGAATATCTGCGCCAGCATCCTATCGATGTATTGTTTATTGACATCAACATGCCCGACATTACCGGTCTTGACCTGGTACGCTCGCTGGATACTAAACCCATCATCATTTTTACCACCGCCTACCGCAACTTTGCTGTAGAAGGCTTTGAACTGGAAGCGGTTGATTATCTGCTTAAACCCATCAGCTTTGAGCGTTTCGAAAAGGCGGCCCGCAAAGCCGCCGACTTTTACCAGTACAAAAACAGCGACCCAGCCGAAAAAAGCGAAGCCAGTATTTATGTATACAGCGAGTACCGGATGGTTAAAATTGCCGTCGGTGACATCGAATACCTGGAAAGCATGCAGGACTATGTTAAAATCTACCTGTCAGACGGCAAACGTATACTTACCCTGATGACCATGAAAGCCCTGTTAGAAAAGCTGCCTGCCCACCAAATTAAACGCATCCACCGCAGCTATGCCGTGTCTGTTGACAAAATATTGTCAGTACAAAACAAGAAGGTATTTCTAAAAGATGCCGAACTACCGGTTAGCGATAGTTATGTTGATTTGATTAAAGATTGGCGGGGGAAGATGTAGGCTCTTGTGTGTAACTAATTTTATTAATCGCTCAACATATAAACTTAAGGCGTAAAAACATGTATTACGTCTAACGATTTAATGGCAATCTGCTTAGTGTTTCTATTGTAGACTATCGACGGATAATCGGCCGTGTTTTGTATTATTGAGGACTGTTGTTTGCCAGTGTCAATAGTGCTATCATAAGCTAATATTTCACCAGTGTTAACGTCGATAATTTTAGGATAGCCGTACATATCCCAAGCCTTATAAGCATCGATGGCAAACAAATTTCCGAAATCGCTTTTAAAGCTTACCGGTTCAGAAAATTGATTTCTGTTAAAATTCCATCTGACAAAATGCTTAGGAGGTAATACACTGTAACAAAGTTCTTCATCCAAGACTTCATCAGTGGAGCTGAGCAAAATTGTCTCGTTGTCCAAAAAACTTGCTGTATATATTTCGACACCGACTAAGGGCTGGAACTGCGGACAGTCGAGCAACTGTGGATTATTCAGGCAATCTTTAATATTAAATAACGATACTTCATCCACCGGGTGCCAAATCCAGCCTCTGCTCATCAAATACTTACCGTCGGGGCTTAGTTCTAACCGCGAGTGAAACCTATCATCCGGATTTCTCCCTTTGATGTTAGTTATAATTTCGCCGGTTTCTACATCCTCAAAATCAAGTTGATTACAAGCAATAGGACAATGGATGAGATAAATTTTATCGCCAACTGCAGCTATTGCTGCAGGATATTCATAAGCATTTGCAAAATAATAGGAACGGTTTATTTCCCTCAACAGTTCGCCGTTTTTCAGCAGAATACCTTTTGTACCTAATTTTTGGTAGATAAATACATATTGGCCGCCTGCCGAACTTACCGCACTGTCAAAACTATATGCATAATATTGTCCGAGCTCCTTACAAGTTCCATCTAAGGAATAAATTTTTCCACCGGCCCAATCTATAAGCTTATCTTCTTGCCAGCATATTGTTTTAACTTGATTTGCTGTAATAATTAGTCGATTCATTTCAATTGGAAATATACTTTTTATTCTAATCAAATACCGTCAGCACAATAAAACCACAAAGCTTATTAACTTAGTCGAATTGCAAAACCTTTTACACAACATCTTATATTGCGTACTTCATTATAAAACTAAACAAACCAAATATGAAAGCCATTAACCCCTGGATTAACTTTAACGGCAACGCCGAAGAAGTATTTACTTTTTACCAACGCGTTTTGGGCGGGACGTTTACCAAGATTGTCCGCTTTAAAGACCTGCAAAGTGATGAATTTAAGTTAAGCGATGAGGACGCCGACAAAATAATGTACATCGGCCTGACGGTAGGCAAAAACAACGTTTTGATTGCCAACGACGTACCCAGTTTTATGGGCCGGGTAAATGAAAACGAAAACCGCTCGAAAATACACCTGGCTGCCGAGAGTCGCGAGGAAGCTGAGCAGATATTTACCCGCCTATCTGCCGGAGGCGATGTCGAAGGCCCTATTGATGACAGCCCCTGGGGTACTTATGCAGGTATGTTTCGTGACAAGTATGGCATTGAATGGATTATAGAGTTTGACCAGAATGCTTGAAAATAAGTATTGCAGCAACGAATATTTTGTAAGCCATCTCGGATTCCCCCGAAAATCCAACTCCAACAAAAAAGCCTCTCAGATTTCTCTAAGAGGCTTTTTTAGGTAGCGGGAACAGGACTCGAACCTATGACCTTCGGGTTATGAGCCCGACGAGCTACCAACTGCTCCATCCCGCACTATGTTTTGTCTTTCAACACTGCAAATATAGCAATAGTTTTAGCTTTTTTTGCATACACAGGCAGATATTTGCATAACGTCGGCTTAACGTATGCATAATCAACTGTTTATACATGCAAAAAAATATAATTTAGTTAGCATTTGCTTAGCGATACTGACCAGAAGCTTTTACTATCAATGTAACTATTTGGCTATAACCCGGTCGAATGGCCTTTTCCTGCTGCGTTAACCTTCGGTTACAACCCGGAAACTTTATCTTCACGGTTTCATCATTTATAAACGGATAAACCTGATGTCTCAGTCAAACTCTTTAGCGGCCAAACCGCATTATCCTGTACTGGATGGACTTCGCGGAGTAGCCGTCCTGGTGGTGGTAGCATTTCATATTTTTGAGGCCCACGCCAGCAGTCACCTCACCCAAATCATCAATCATGGTTACCTGGCTGTCGATTTCTTTTTTCTGCTGTCGGGTTTTGTGATAGGTTACGCATATGACGACCGCTGGGATAAATTGACCATCGGCGGCTTTTTTAAGCGCCGTTTATACCGCCTGCAACCCATGGTTATTATGGGCATGGTTATCGGCGCAGCTTGTTTTTATTACTCCGACTCTACCCTGTTCCCGCTCATTCATACCGTGCCGGTATGGAAAATGCTGCTGGTAATGCTGATTGGTTTTACGCTGATACCCATCCCGGTATCGATGGATATACGCGGCTGGCAGGAAATGCACCCGCTCGACGGACCAGGCTGGTCGCTGTTTTTTGAGTACCTGGCCAATATTGCCTATGCACTGGGACTGCGCAAAGCATCTAAACCGGTACTGGCCCTGTTGACTGGGTTAGCGGCGGGTATGCTGATACAATACTTGGTCACCTGCAAATCGGGCGACATTACGGGTGGCTGGTCGCTTACGGCCGAGCAGTTACGGGTGGGCTTTACGCGTGTGGCTTTCCCGTTTTTGGCGGGCTTACTGTTATCGCGCACGGTTAAGCCTACGCAGTTTAAAAACGCATTTATATGGTGCAGCCTTTTGCTGGTGCTGGTACTGGCCCTGCCCCGCTTTGGCGGAACGCAGCATTTTTGGATGAATGGTTTGTACGAAGCCCTGGTTATTATTCTCGTATTTCCCGTCATTATTTATTTAGGAGCCAGCGGCGACATCAACAGTCCTGTAACATCCAAAGTTTCAAAATTCCTGGGCGACCTCTCCTATCCGTTATACATCACTCACTATGGTTTTATTTACATTTATACGGGTTGGGTAAGCGATAGGCCCGTTGTGAGCTTAGGCACTGCACTACCCTATGCGCTACTTACCTTTTTTGGCTCCGTTGCAGTTGCATACTTATGTCTTAAATATTACGACGAGCCGGTTAGGGCTTGGTTGAACCGAAAACACGCCTAGCCATTAAAATTATCAGCGCAAGACAGTTATAAAACGCCTTGCGCTGATAACAGATTACTAAAAGTCCAGGTCGCCAATATAAACGGTGCCTTTGGCTGTTTTGGCCATCTGCAATACGATAATTTCTTTCTTCTCCTGCGGTGTGCCATAACGGGTATAAAGCTCGGCCATTACGGTAGTTGGTCCGCTAATGGTGACTTGCCTGTCGCCGTAATAATTAATTTCAATTTTATATATGCCTTTAACAGCTTTTTTGAGCAAAAACTGCTCAGGGCCAAAGCCGTTCGTCATGTCGCGCGATATGCGCCCGCCGGCATGTGTTCTCGCGTTGCCATAGTAACATTTTTCGCCGGAGGGGTCAGTTACCCAAAGGTCAATGTCTGTGTTGTTCTTGTTCCAATTCATCACCACTCTAATGTCTGTCGGCATAGCGCCGATGAGTGTTTTATCCATTTGGGGCAATTTGACAGCGCCTTTATGCTTTACCAAAATGCGATTTATTTCGGGTAAAAATATTTCCTGAATTCCTCTGTATATATTATCAGCATCAGGCGAATAACTTTTAGTCATGGCACTATACAACACTTCGGCTGCCTGCTGGTGTTGGCCGGCATCCTCCAAAGCCAAACCATAATCGCGGTAACTTTGCGGTTCTAAAGGGCGCAATTCTGTTATTTTTTTAAACACCAGCACTTTATTTTCATAATCACCCATTTGTTTCAGTTTATATCCTAACATGCGGTATAATTCTTCGTCTGCCAACCCAAGCTCGGCCAAGTTGCTTAATATGCGCAGTGCTATCTCCCTGTTTCCGATTTTACTGAAATGGTCAGCAACATCAAAGTAAAAAACAGGGTTGCCTACCTGGGCAGTTCTTAGCTCCAGGTATTTTTGATATTGTGAAGCCTTTTGGGTAGTTTTTATAATTTTAAGGTACTCTGTTTGATTGTCTTGCGGCATGAGTTTTATGTTGGCCCGAATTGATGAACGGGCGTTGGTGATGGTATCAGACTTGCCTCTATTGTTGTAATACCCGGCAGGTTCATCTACCCGGGCCTGTGCGTTAGTCGTGCTCATTCCGCGTAGCATAACCTTGGCTTCAGTTTGGTCTGCAGGGGCGACACTTAAACCGGGCACACGGCCCTGCAACGTGACTACCGAGCCGGTAACAGATGTTCTTTTTTGCGTGCCATAGCCTACCACAACTACGTCATTTAGCATAGCGGCAGATGATGGTAATTCACCGTTGATAGTTGGATTAACCCTTCGACGAGACGAACGTGCAGCCTTTTTATCTGCAGACTCCTGAACAACTGGCAAAGCCTTTTCGCCAAAATCAGTTTGATACCACTGTTTAAGTTCCGCTCGAATGTTTTTGGTTGTCGTCAGGTTATTGCCCGTCTGCCGCTCCTGCAACGAGGCGCGTTGCTTCATAATGGCATCATAACTTTCCCTAAGTTCGGCAGGCGGCTCAATTTGGTACTGTATATAATCACTCACGCTTTCGAGTACCATGAGCGAGGTGTTGCGGGTAACTAAACCAAAACGTTTACCGAGCAACTCAATTTCGTCGCGGTTGGCGTCATAAGTCATATCTAATTCGTTTATTTTTTGCTGTGCCCATAACTTCGGAACGTTTATCTCAGCTGTGGCTTCATCTGCCGCATCGACTTTTACAATTTTTTCAAACGTCACCTTGTTACCGTAGCCAAATTGTAGGGTAAGCGTTTGATTAGGATTACGGGTTATACCCGCCAGCCTGAACGCCGAACCGGCGCCATGCGGCATCGCTGCATAATTTTCCTCAGTAATACCATTGCTTTTCAGATTAATAAACCGCAACGGCTGTACCATCAAAGCATTTAGCGCCTGCGGTATATTGGTTGTTGTCAAATCAATAACACTGCCACCTGTTTTACGGGCAACGAGGCCAAGGTAACTGTAATCGGCCGTGGATGACGAAGTAATGCAATTTACCGGCATAGCGGGCCATTGTGTGGGTAGTTTACCAAAAGTTTGCTGCCCGTCGCTCACCAGTAAACATTCGTCGGCGTTGGTGTGCTGCCAGTCGAGGCAACTGTAGTTGGTAGCACCGTCGTAAATAATTTGTTCCAGCTTGTTTTTAAGGCCAGACCATTGGCCGCCGCTTACGTTATAATTCTCTTTGCTGAAGAGTGCATTGCTGAAAGTAACCAGCGTGACCTGTGCATTGTTAATTTTTTGAAAATAGGCATTAAGTAAGCCTAATTCCTGAGTAGTATTGCGGCTGGCTCCGCTTAAAGATGCATCCCAAAACAAAGTAATTTTTTTGGGTAGCGGTTTAGCTACGGTATCGGCAGGCAAAGCCGTGCTGATGTAATAATAATATTTATTACCAAGGGCCTGCATCAATACGTCGGCATTGCCTTTGGGCTGCGGTACCGAAAATGAAATGTTACGACCTGGTACGTAGTTACTCTTTTGCAAGGTGGCCGTGTAGGTATCAGACAGTTTTTCAAACTGTAATTTACCATCACCGTCACCAGGCAAAGGCGCGGCGGCGCTATGTACAACTGCTACATCGAGCGAAAACTGCGGGATGGTGTCCTTAAGCTGCAGCGGCAAAACAAAGTTGAAGTTACCTTTGCTGTCGGCGTTAATTTCTTCCTCGTAACCAATAATAACCGTACGGCTGCTGTGCGGATTTATTGGGTAAATACGGGTACGAAACGCGTTGCCTTCGGCTTTTTCCAAAAGGCCGGGGTCTACACCACGGCGTTCGATAGATTCAAATACGATGGTTGCTTTGCCGCGGTCTACCGGTACGCCTTCTCGCATACGCCCGTTAATATCCAATGCATAGCGGCTCACACTCACGCCGTTTTTAAGTGGAAACAGCAGGTTGCCTTCCAGTACGCGGTTGGTGGTGTTATAAAATGTCATTTGCCAGGCAGTACGGCTGATATTGCCGTACACCGTAACATCAATTTTTAAGGCTTGCAGCTTTACGCCGTTGTTGGGCTGCCCGTTAACAGTAAGCTGAGGCGCCTGACTAAGTGCCCGGTTACCCAATGTTGCGAACAGCAAAAGCAGGGTAAAAAGTAAATAAGGTCTGTTCATGTTCGGTTAGTTTACATCTATGATGCAAGGCACTAACCGATTTCATAAATTATTTTTATTTTTTTGACTTTAAACTTATTGCTTTTATGCGGAAGCATTCGGAGCCATAAGCAATCCCGATATGGCCTCATTCATCGTCGCTCAAATTAGGGTTGAGTAGCGGGCAATAAATCTTATCATCGCTTAATTTGATTTGACTCTGTAATTTCCGGCAGATAAACATAACCATCAAACTGCCGGGCCAGGTTATAATCCATTACGGCGTTTTGCGGATCGCGGTAAGTGGAACCAATGTTGTGAAACCTTAATTCCTGGTTGAGCAGGTCATGTGCTTTTGGAGGTAAAGTATGCAGGTTGATGAAAAACTCCGGTTTTTGCAAAGCATACCATTGTGCCGAAAGCGTTTTATCTGCTAATGGCAATTCATATTTCCCGGAGTTTTGGTTGTTCATTACCCGGGTACTCCCCTTTGCAAAATCAACAAACAATGCATAGTAATCTTGGCCGTATTTTTTGCGTAAAAACGTTCCGCAGGTTTGCTTTCCTGTAACAGGGTTGGCGCTGACGTGGTAGTTATGGGCAGCCAGCACGGCTTTGCTGTTTTTATGCAGGGTATCCAAAATGAAAGTAATGTTTTGGGCCAAAAAGCCGTCGCGCATTTCAACCGTTTCGCTTTTGTCGTACGGCATAACTTTTAAACGCTCCTGCAATATGTTGATACAAAGCTCCGCAACGGAGTCAGTTTTTAAGCTCGGTGCGGCCTTTAAGTAAGTTATAATCTTTTGCAGTTGTACCGGGTAGGCATCACTTTTACGGCTCCGTCTAAATATTCGTATTTGCTGATGCAAAAAAGCGGTATCCGTAGATGGGATTTTAGCGTAGTTGGTTAAATACTGAAATACGCCATTAGCACCTTGTAAATCAATCCCATAAAAATGGAGATAATCTTGGGGCTGATGTGTGGCGTTGTAGTTTCGCATCCATAAAATGATATCTTTTAATTCCTGAGTATTCCATATCCAGGCACCGGTTGCATCGAGCAATTCATTCACATTGCCCTCACCGGTTTCAACGTAACGGCTCAAAGGCAAAAATTTACCGAAATCTCCCTCAATCAAAAATAGCTTGTAGCCGCAATTAGCCACCAATCGCTTAAAAATGTTCAACCGCAGGCGATTAAATTCGGCACTGCCATGGGCCGACTCGCCTATGGCCATTATTTTGACGTTTTGCCCAACAGCATCAAAAGTGCTGAAAGTGGTATCAAGCGGCCTGATGTATTTCGATAACTGCCCCGCGTCAATTGTATGATGATAAAAACGCTTGTACAACCAAAATGCCATCAAAAGCATCATGATGACGAAGGCAACCTGTATTACTCTTTTTTTCATTGAAGATTGCGACTGGATCCAGAAAGGTTATTACCATTTTGCCAGCGCTTCGGCTATGGCATCCCTCATTTGCGGGTTGGTAAAATCCGGGGCCGAGTGCCCTTTTTCATCGTTGACTTCAACCAAGCGGGCAGGCAGTAATTTTGAAAAGGCAATAGCCGGAGCCGGGTTAACCACCATATCCTGTAGCGAGGTAATGATGAGCATTTTGGCTTTTACGTGGGCCGCTGCTTCCCGCATTGATGCGTGGCACGACTTGGAAATATCGTGCCCGATGATGGCAGATATCTGGTAATAGGTATCGTTCCAGTCGTGACCAGCGGATTGTGCTTGGGTGTTGGCTATCCACTGCGGAACGGCGGTCCGCGGAACCGTTTTCACCCGGTTGGCCGGTGTAGTTAAAAATAAATCGAACACCATACCCACGGATGCGATATGCGGATTGGTGACATACCGCCCATGCTGATATTCAGGACTGGCATCAATGAGGTGCGCAATGGTTTGATACAGCATCAAATCGTAACTGGTGGGTTGCGGGCTACCCACTATCGGGATGAGCACATCCATAAAATCAGGATAGCTAACTGCCCACTCGAAGGTTTGTATGCCCCCCATAGATATCCCCATCACAGCACGCACATGCTTAATTTTTAGTTTTTGGGTGAGCAGGTTGTATTGGCTGTTCACCATATCACGGATGGTAAACTTCGGAAAATCTGCTCCCGGTTGCAGCTTGCTGTTAGATGGCGATGCAGAAATGCCATCGCCCAGCGCGTCGATAATAATTAAACAATGTTTATTTGTATCTATAGCCAACCAGGGTTTCATACTCTCTACCCCGGCCGCTTTTCCGCCGAACCAGGTACAAAAAACAACGGCATTACTACGGTCATTACTCAGCTTGCCGTGTATGCGGTAGCCCAGGGTACAATCTTTAATTACCTCGCCCGACTCCAATTTTAAATCGCCGATGGATTGCAAATGAGTGGCCGACCACGGTTGCGCCAGGCTGCATACAGAACTTAACAAAAGCAAATAGCAAATAGTAAAAAGCGGCTTCATGAGTGTTTATAATAAACCCAAGATAGAGAATTGCAAGACACTTTGCAGCGTACTTTAAAAGTTCAGCCTGATTTAAGACCACGAAAAAAAATTTCTTCCTATAATTAGCATCCATTTTTTAAAGCTGCATCATCCCCTGAAAACAGAAGCCTATAAAAACCCAAACCAGGGTTGTATCTTTGAAAAGTATTGCCGGAGCATGATAGCCAACGGCAAACCGCAAAGCATTAAACATGACGGACCATTATCCATCTCCTTTACGAACGGTAAACGTTACCCGCTACGTTACGCCGTTGCGCGAGGGAGGGTCGCTGCCAGCCATTGCCGAGGCAGACGACGATTTTTTATACGTACTTAAATTTAGGGGAGCTGGCCAAGGCGTTAAGGCGCTTATTGCCGAAATCATTGGCGGCGAACTGGCCCGCACACTGGGTTTAAAAGTGCCCGAACTGGTATTCGCCAACTTGGATACCGCTTTTGGCCGCACCGAGCCCGACGAAGAAATACAAGATTTGCTAAAAGCCAGCACCGGTTTAAACCTGGCCCTGCACTACCTGCAAGGCGCCATCACTTTTGATGCCGTAGTTACGCAGCCCGACAGCAAACTGGCCTCGCAAATTGTTTGGCTCGATTGCCTGATTACCAATGTTGACCGCACCCCGCGCAACACCAACATGCTGATGTGGCACAAAGAACTATGGTTGATTGACCATGGCGCTGCTCTGTATTTTCATCATACCTGGCATAACTGGCGCGAGCAGGCCGTGCGGCCGTTTGCCCCCATTAAAGACCACGTGCTGCTGCCCTGGGCCAGCGAGTTGGATGCCGTTGATGCCGAGTACAAAAACATCCTGACCAACGAAAAGCTGAAGGCTATTGTTGATTTAATTCCGGACGAATGGCTGCTCGACCCGTCATCAGACGAGACAGCCGAACAGCGACGCAATGTATATTATGAGTTCTTAAGGATGCGTATTGAAGCATCACACATATTTTTAACCGAAGCCAAAAATGCCAGAGCAGCACTTATTTGAGTACGCCGTGATGCGCGTTGTACCCAGGGTGGAGCGCGAGGAATTTATGAATGTAGGCGTGATAATATTTAGTCAGCGGTTAAAATACTTGCAATGCCGGTATGCAATTGATGCTGGACGCTTAACTGCTTTATGCAGAGATTTGTGTTTGGATGACGTGACTGCCAACCTGCAAGCCTTTGAACGTATTTGCCATGGCAGCGCTGGCAGCGGGCCTATTGGCCGGCTGGACATAGCATCGCGGTTCAGGTGGTTAACGGCCACGCGCAGTACGGTGGTGCAGGCCTCAAAAGTACATCCTGGTTTTTGTACTGATGCCGATGCTACCCTACAGCGATTGTTTGAACAACAGGTTTTGTAAATCTCTTTTAAATAATGAAATTATCCGCCAACTCGCCACTGCAAAAATTGATGGACACTATGCCACAACAAGGCAAGGTAAATTGGATTGGCATACGGCCTAAACGTCGCGCGCCATTACAATCTTTACCTCAAGTAGAAGCACTGACCTTAAAAGGCCTGGCGGGCGACCACTTTTCGGGCTCGGCTACCAGCAAACGGCAGGTGACCTTAATACAGCGGGAACACCTGGACCTAATTGCCTCGGTGATGCAACTACCCGACCTGACGCCCGGTATGCTGCGCCGCAACATTGTGGTAAGCGGCCTTAACCTTCTGGCACTCAAAGACCGCAAGTTTTGGGTAGGCGATGTTTTGCTCGAATATACCGGCGAATGTCATCCCTGCTCGAGAATGGAAGACATATTAGGCCCCGG
>CAXYKR010000452.1:0-17207 GCA_964277815.1 uncultured Mucilaginibacter sp.
TTCCCTACACGACGCTCTTCCGATCTTCCTTCAAAATATCCAATAAAAGTTTTTATAGGTTTGATAGTATTCAATGTTACATGTTTAAAACCCGGCGCGTTATTCCCAAGCAACAAGGAGTTGCGGATACCTGGTCCCCACCATATATTCTCGTTTGATAAACCAGCAGAGAGCGGACCGATTGATAATCTGATACTACTTTGGCCCAAAAATATTTTTTTGTAAGGCCCAGTGCCGAAACGCTCGGGTAAATCAACGAAAGCATTAAATCCATAATATTTTCGAAGATCATCATCAGAGCGATTTTTATCATATCCATCAAAATTTGAATTTTGAGCATATACGTACTCGGGTCTTAATTGAATACTTAACGGACCATATTTTAAGTATATCCCCCCGCTAAGCATTGTTTGATAGCCGCGAGCAGGAATCATCGCTCCGTCGTTCCAACCGTAAGGATGATGCGTGTTAACCTGATTTTGCCAATTTAGCGGCAATATCTGTAATAAGCCTTGCTTACCTGCGAAAGTAAACCGGCCATGCGTCGAGCTTTCTGTTGTATAAGCGGCACTATCCGACCTGTAAACATTTGCAACGTCAAAAGATTGTGCAGGGCTAACGGGCCTTATTGTAAAAGATATGTTCGAATCCAATTTGCCTAATAATTGCATCCGCCGGTAATAATCTTCAATTACTGGCGTGCCTACCGGAATAGTTTGGGCGAATAATTTTTCTGCTCCACAAAGAGAAATAAAGATTACAATAAATAATGATAAGCTATGCCTCTTCATGCTATTTAAAACCTATAGGTAATGCCTGCCTGTACTTGTAAGTTAAATTTGTTGATACCGCTTACATAATAAGGGTCGCCCGGATTTCGGTTAAGCGTGGGGTCAAGATACCATTGGTAGTTAAGTGATTGTATACCTTGTAACTTACCATTAAATATAAAATGCTTGTAATCCCATTCACCGCTTAAGCCTAAGCCCAGGTCAACCCAATGCCGGCGCCAGTCTTGGGTGTCAATATAAGCGTAGTAATAAAAATCATTATTATGGGCATATCTCTCTAATTGTAAACCAATTCTTTTCAAACCGCACACCCAGCTTACATCTAAAGACTGCAGATTAGCTCCCGGACCTATACCTGCACCCAAAGATTCGCCTTTGTAAGTATACCCTTGCCTGATGTATTTGTTAATATACCAACCTAAACCATTTAAGATGTTATCAACAGAGGTTTCCTGCATTTGAGTAGCTTCAACACCAACCAATATTCCTTCGTTGCGGCTTTTATCGGTTACCATTAATTTTCGCAATCCAAATATGTATGCTCTTGATGCTTCAGGCTTTAATAAGACTTGTCTTAAATCACCTGAATAATTATTACGTCCGAACTCAAAATAAACTTCGGCATGTTCTTCAGGCCATAGCCAGCGTGCAAACATCGAATTCCTGGTGTCTTTTTGATTTACCGGAACATTTTGCGCATTTACGCTTTTTATAGCGGAAAAAAACGGTAAATAGTCTTTGATTCCATGTGCATTTTCTCCATAAAGCTGTGCGCTCTGGCTGTAGCCTAAAAATAAGCCCGGTACCCATTTAGGTTGCCAGGTAAAAACCACACCGCTCAATAAACGCCATGAATCTGGCTTTGGGTTATATAAGTCAATGTTGAAATAGGTCCGGTCCTCGGGATATAAGGGAGGATATCCTGACCCTGTTAAACGCCCTGCAATTAATTGCCCTTCGAACGAACCTATAGCAGTATTTATTGGCTTGGTGGTATTTAAGGTTAGATGCGGAAAACCTGGTGCAGAATTGCTCATAAGCAGAGAGTTTCGGATACCAGGCCCCCACCAGAGATTTTCTGTCGAAATACCGAAGGAAAGAGATTTGTAGTTTAGTCTCACACTGCTTTGCCCCCAGTAAAAACGATTGTAACTCTTCGTGCCAAATCTTACCGGTAAATCAATATCATTATAAATGTCATAGTAGCGGGCAAAAATCGCATCGTAGTGCTTTTCATTAAAGGTTTCAAAATAGCTGTTTGCTGCCGTTACAAACTCAGGCTTGAATTGTACTGATAAAACGCCGTACCTCGCATATATACCACCGCTTATCAGGGTTTGCAAGCCCTTCGCTGGTATCATTGCACCATCATTCCAACCATATGGATGATGACTGTTAAATTGATTTTGTATGCTTACAGGTAACAAGACAACAGATGTCTTATCGTTTTCTCTTCCATATATCTGCCTAAACTTTTGATTTATTATTTGCCCTTCGGGATCTGAATACAAACCTTCGTTTGAAGCTCTTGGGAAAACCGGACGAACCATAAAAGAAACTGTTGAATCGGCTTTGCCTAAAAGCTGTGACCTACGGTAATAATCTTCAACTATGGTACTTCCTATAGGGATAGTTTGTGCTTCAATAGGCTTAACGCAAATCAATAAAAACGAGAAAGCAATTAGTAAGCGTTTTATCATAAAGCTATCGTTTTAACGCTGATATTATCTATCGACCAACTTTCATCGCAACTACCTGCGGTTGCAGTTGAGTGGGCAGACTTGTCCGTGCAAGCTAACGACAAGTTGCTACGGCTGTGCTTAATCGTTTGTGATATTTTATACCATGTAGTGCCATTGGCTTTATTTTTCCAAAGGCATATTCCGGGAAGGTCTGTACGGTATGCACCAGCCTTGGGGTTATTGTTGTTGTTAGGATAATCTTTAGGAAAAGACTGTGGTGTACAAAAAGTTCCCGCAGGGCAATCCTCATTAGAAAAAGTAGTGTTGATAAAAGTATCTCCGTCTACAACCATCTGCCACATATCCGGCCCTTCAGGAAATGGTGCGTTTCCGTCCCACGAGTCGTGAATATATAAATTAAAGGTTATAGTTATTAATTCATGCTCGGGCAAATCACTCAGATTTAGCTGAAAACCGCTATTGTTATAATTACCCAAAACCGTGCTGTTGTTAAACTTTGTGGTAACAGCATTATTGATAGACCCTAAATTATTAGTTTCGAACGTATTGGTATAAACTTCTTTTTCACTACTTACTTTAGTCTTGCAACCAAAAATTACAAATGAAAATAAGAATGGAATGAACTTTTTAATCATTTAACTTATTTTTACAATACGATCAAGCTCTTCAAAGACAGAATTCTTACTTTTAAATTCATGTACTAATAACTTCATCGACTTAACCAGTTGCATGTCATCATTATTATTTGAATAGTTGATCAAACCATCAATCTGGCTATCTATATCGGAAAAAGTATATACCCTTACTTTACCTATCATAATTTTTTCGTGGTGTGTGGGTAGCGTGTTCTCCTGATTGTTCAGCAACTCTTCATAAAGCTTCTCTCCAGGCCTTAAACCACTGTACTGTATTTTTATATCCTTATTGGGTATTAAACCAGCTAAGCGAATCATCCTCTTTGCCAAATCAATAATTTTTACTGATTTTCCCATATCAAAAATGTAGATCTCGCCGCCTTTTCCCATACATCCGGCTTCTAAAACTAACCGGCAGGCCTCAGGTATAGTCATAAAATATCTCGTGATTTCCGGATGTGTAACTGTTACCGGACCACCACGTTCAATTTGCTCTCTAAATCTCGGTATAACCGAGCCATTAGAACCTAATACGTTACCAAAACGAGTGGTGATGAATTTTGTGGAAGATTTAGTATAATTTAAATAATTCAGTTTACCAGTAAAGCTATGATTTTCTTCGTTTAAAATATTGTTTAAAGACTGTACATAAATCTCAGCGATTCTTTTAGACGCGCCCATAATGTTAGTAGGGTTCACTGCTTTATCAGTAGAGATCATCACAAATTTCGAAACACCATATTTAACTGCCAGATTGGCAATAGTTCGGGTGCCTAAAACGTTAGTTTTGATAGCTTCGCAAGGATTATCTTCCATCAGTGGCACATGTTTATATGCAGCAGCATGGTAAACATAATGCGGTTTATAAGTTTCAAACAAATGCGTCATCCTCTTTTCATCCTTAACATCACCAACAAAAGCATGGCAATTGGCATCTATTCCTCTATCTTCCATTTCAAGATAAAGATGATGCAAAGCTGTCTCAGACTGGTCGCACATGATAATCAATCCGATATCGAAATTAAGTAATTGCCTAACAATCTCGCTACCGATTGAACCTGCTGCACCAGTAATTAAAACTCTTTTACCCTTTAATTCTTTTTGAATACCGGTTACGTCTATTTCTATCGATTTACGATTCAGAAGGTCTTCTATATTGACATGCTGTATCTGAGAAACCTGTAGTTTACCACCAGACCATACATTATGGGGAGGGATGGTGAGCACTTTTACATCATGATCCAGACACAAATCAACAATCTTGTTTTTGTCTTCGATAGGCATGCTATGCGTAGCAAATATCAATTCGTCGACATTTTTGTTGTTAATTAGGCGTAACAACCCTTGTACATCCAGTATTTTCACTCCAAGTATAGAATTTCCTACTTTTTTGTGATCGTCGTCTACAAAAGCAATGATATTCTTATTTACGGTGGTGTCATGGTCGAAAGTCCTCTTTGCTGCAACACCAGCCTCACCAACTCCATATATAACAACTCTTGTGGTATCAAGCTTCAGATTTTTCACGTACAAAAACAAATGCTTTGCCAACATTCGGTAACTTACCATTAGCAAAAAACAAGTTAATGCATTAATCATCAAAACTAAATTTGATATAAACGGAGCCTGGAAATAAACGATAGAAAGTAGGTTTGCTAAACCAAAAATCACGTTGCTCAGCAGCACTGCACCAAGTATTCTGAATGAATCCTGAGCGCTGGTATATCTGATAATGCCCGTATAAGTTTTTAAACCGAAGAACGCAATCAGGTTTAAGAAATTAATAATTAAAAAACCTTTATAAAACTCGTTGTAGTCAATATTATCTAACTCAAAACTTATTCTGATGAGATAAGCTAAAGTAAATGAAATTGACCCAATGAACAGATCGAATAGGAAAACGATCCAGCGTGGTAAGATATTTAGTTGATTAAACAAAACAGAAAGTGTTAATTCACAATTAAACAAATCTATAAAATCATTTTTTAAAAACTACCTAACTTTACTCAGGAGTTTTTTCGGTCCTTCCGTCGATAAACGGAGCAACAAAAACAAAGACGTAACAACAATTGTAAACGATACAACATAAAAGGCATTTCCATTCAAATACTTTATAAAAATGAAATTAACCAGTCCTTGAACTAAAATATAAATTAAAGATACATATAGATGAGGAATTCTTTTTTCATTGGCCAAGTACTGATAATAATGGCTTCTATGAGCCTGCAAAACATTTTCTCTCCTAAATAACCTGAATAAAATGGTCGTTGCAGTGTCTAAGCCATAAACTAAAAGTAGCAACATAAATCCAGTATCTCTTGTTTTTAAAATTAGAACTACCAAGAAATAGAGTATGATAAACGCAAGGGTAACACTACCAACATCACCCGCAAAACAGACAGCTCTTTTTCTGAAATTGAAAAAAAGAAATACCAATAAAGCCAGGATTGGGATTAGAATGCTCGTTTGAGGCTGAAAAGCGATATAATATCGATTTATTAAATATAATGTCATTAAGGTTAGCAAACCGTAAGCGCCTGTTATACCATTAATACCGTCCATGAAGTTCACCGCATTGATAACAGCAATGATGACTACAATCAAAAAGCAACAAAGTATATTCCAGCTTAAATAATCTACTTGTTTTAACAATAGTAGCGCAGCAATAATGTGAACGCTAAAACGTATTCTGCTACTTAGCGGTTTGATGTCATCAATAAAGCTTGTCAAAGCCAATAAACACAAACCTGTAATAAAATATTGATTATGGCTTTTGAAAACTACAAAGTCAATAACTGAGCTCAAAAAAAAGATTATACCGCCGCCTCTTATAGTGGCTTCGGTATGCGAACTACGGTGATTAGGCTTATCAGTTATATTTAAATAACGCGCTACCTGAAAGTATAGAATCTCAAGCAAAAAGAAACTGAGTAGAAAGATAGCAATCCAGGTAAACGGCATACTTCGAACTTGATTGTCAGAACTTATAATTAGAAGTATTTGAATAGTGCAATTCAATTACTTCTAATTATAAGCAGTTTTAAGAAGTTTAGGTTGATTAAGATAATAATATTAGTTTCTGAACAACGTCACTAAAATGACTGCAACTGAGCTTAAAGCAGTGGCTATACCAGCTATGCCAGCTATACCAATTTTTTCTCTTGGCGGATGCTTTGGTACAAAAATTTCAGCTCCTGGTTTTATTGATGGGTATGAACGAAAGAACAAAAAGTTTTTTGTGGCCTTTATCGAACCATTAGCATACTCAACATAAGCTCTTTTTTTGTGTGCATTATAAGTAAATCCTCCAGACTCATTGATGTATTGCCTCATGCTTTTACCTTGCTTATAAACAATGTTCGTGGGCTTTAATACTTCGCCGGAAACACGCACGGTTTGTAACTCAATCGGAATATTGATGATATCACCATCCTGCATAATCAGGTCAATTTTCGAATTCGGGTCTTTTAAAATTTTAGCTAGGTCTATACCTACAAAATCACTTCTTAATGAAACAGAATCTTGCTTGATGCTGGTGGTATCATTACCAGATTGTCTTTGCAACCTGCGTAAATTTAAAAGCCTTATTTTTTCGTCTTCCTGTTTTATACTATCAGCATACGTCATTTTCATTTTTATTTTAGGTGCCCCAGGCCTTTTCAGTGAACCTCCTTCAGGAAATGCCAAAGCAGTTAAGCCTCCTGCACGCTTGATAATATCAGATATTCTTTCGTCTTTACGCTCTATCGTGTAGGTACCTGGATAAAGAACTTCGCCCTGAATAGTGACGTTCTTTTGCACCTGGTAACCTTCAGTACTCCTTACAAAAACCATATCGAAAGGTTGCAGAACAAAGGGCTCTCCAACTAACTTCAAATTTTTGTCGATGTTTACCGTGAATATTTGCGCTGTTGATGAGCTTTTTGAGCGGGCATCACTTGATTTGACGCGGCGCGATATTTCCACCCGGTTTGGTGTAGCGCCTTCTTTGAAACCACCAGCCATTTGTATTAAAGATTCCAAAGTAGCATTTTCTGCATATTGGAAAACTCCCGGACGCCTTACTTCTCCCTGTATTTCTACTTTGTATTCGTCTCGTAAGTCAAATATAGAAGAGATCGTAACTTTGTCTTCTCTTTGTAGCGGGATATCAGGGTTTGAAC
Source organism: uncultured Mucilaginibacter sp. (assembly GCA_964277815.1). Lineage (GTDB taxonomy): Bacteria > Bacteroidota > Bacteroidia > Sphingobacteriales > Sphingobacteriaceae > Mucilaginibacter. The sequence continues at coordinate 7,293 of CAXYKR010000452.1, forward strand.
CATTTAATACCTTTTGCACATCAAAAGAAACCAGCGACAAAGAGTTATCAACGTTTAATCTTTGTATATATCCTCTGTTTAAGAAGGCATCTTCTTTTAAACCATCCGCTTTTTGTATCAGCGCTTTTAGTGTGAGTCCTTTTTCCAACTCATACTTGCCGGGCCGAAAGACGGCACCTTCAATCTGCACTCTGTTTTCGAAACGGTCCAATATCGCTTCAACAATATATTTGTCGCCGTTTAAAGGTTTATAAGCCTTAAAATCTGCGGATCCAACATCGGCTATTTTGCGCTCTTTGCTTGTATTTTGCAATACCTTGATGTTTGCCGTGTATGCCTGACCGGTAAATCCTCCTGCAAAATTAATGACGTCCTGCAATGACTCAGAACTCAATACTTCGTACAAGGCAGGGCGTTTAACTTCGCCGCTCATTTCAACACGCGTTTTGTAAACCGGAACGTTGATAACATCTTGGTCTTGTAAACGCAGGTTTTGTTGCATGCCTTTCAACAAAAAGTCGTAAACATCAATCGTTGATACGACCCTACTATTCCTGATTAATTGAATCGTGCGGAAAGAACCGTTTTTGTTTGGCCCGCCCGAAGCGTAAAGCGCATTAAAAACAGTAGATAATGACGATAGTGTATATGAACCTGGCTTCACAGCTTCGCCAATGATAGAGACCTTGATGCTTCTAATATTGCCTAAGTTGATAGCCACGTTAGTTCGGCCGGTGCGCAACCCAGGATAAGTACGCGACATTGCACTTCGTATTTTAGAAGAGGCCTGCTCAATAGTTAAGCCGCCAACAGCAACAATCCCTACATATTGTAACCTGATAGTTCCTTCGGGGTTTACTTTTAACTGATAATTGGCCTCGTTGTCGCCCGTGATATCAATAAGTAATTCGTCGTCCGGGCCTATAACATAACTTTTAGGCGTAGCCATTCTCAAATTTGGCTCAAAAGTCAGTCGATTATTACTCTTAAATAGGTCTTCGCCAAATATCTTGGGCACCAAATTGCCAAAAATATCCCGTTCTGCACGCAGTGTAGGGTCATTCAAAGTATTACGCCTTATTCGAGTAGTATCAGTAGAGTCTGCATAATTATTGTATGACCTTCTTGAGAAGCCATTGTTGGAATAACCGCTACTGTTTGTCCCGCCGTTTCCATTTGTTTTCCCATCACCATCCTTGCGAATTTTGTCTATTCGCACTACAAGTTTCTGAGCTTCGGTTTCGCTCATACCTTGAGCTACTGCCATTTGAGCTATTTGCGAACTTTCGGTGTAGCCAATGGATTCAGCTTTTTGAATTATTTGTCTTACCTGAGTATCTGTCAGATCGTCGACCTTGTACTGGGATAAGTTTGTTTGAGAAAATACTGTTTGGGTGAGAATTAACAGAAATAAAAACGCAAAAAGCGCTTTACATATTTTTTTGAAATTCATAGATTATATCTGCACTATATCATTGAACCGTGATAGCGTAGAAGAGTACCTGTGTAAGATTTAAGTGATAAGCGAATAAGCTCATGCTTTAAAAGCGTTTAACTGATTATCAATCCCAACTACTACCGCGTAATCGTTGCCAAAGTTAGTTAAATAATAACAAAAAGGTAATTGTGTTGATTATATAATTTTTAGCTGAAAGTTATGTAATCATGCTTATAATTTCAACCTTTTCTGTATAAGAGATTGAACTTAAAAAGCATAGATGGTTTTTTTGATAAAATTACTAACAAAGTAAAAAAACTGCTTTATCAAGGGATGATCGTTGATAAAGCAGTTTGGCAACCAAAGTTAAGTTGCCGAGTATTTACATCTCCTTACTCTTCTTCAAGGCCGACCCAATAACCTGATGCATATCGTAGTATTTATACTCTGCCAGGCGGCCACCAAATACAATATGGCTATCAGCCTTGGCTAATTGCTCGTACTGCTTGTACATCTCCGTGTTCTTCGCATCATTAATGGGATAATATGGCTCCTTTTCGGTGTTCCACTCTTCGGGATACTCTTTCGTAATCACTGTTTTGGGCTGGGTTCCGAACTCAAAATGCTTATGCTCAATAATGCGGGTATAAGGGATGTGTCGCTCGGTATAATTTACTACGGCATTGCCCTGGTAGTTGTCGGTATCCAAGGTTTGGTGTTCAAACTTTAAACTACGGTATTCTAACTGCCCGAACTTGTAACCATAGTATTGGTCTATCTTACCGGTAAAAACCAGCTTATCTGCCATTGAATCCCAGTGTGCTTTATCTTCAAAGTAATCGACGTTAGTTTTTACTTCAATTCCATCCAGCAAACCTTCGGTTAATTTATTGTAGCCGCCAATGGGTATCCCCTGGTATTTATCGTTAAAGTAGTTGTTGTCGTAAGTGAAGCGCACGGGTAGGCGCTTAATAATAAAGGCCGGCAATTCTTTAGCATCACGTCCCCATTGCTTTTCGGTATAGCCCTTAATCAGCTTATAATAGATATCAGTCCCTACCAATGAAATGGCCTGCTCTTCCAAGTTTTGCGGATTCTTGACACCAGACGCATCTATCTGCTCCTGTATTTTATCTTTGACTTCCTGAGGGGTACGCACTTTCCAAAGCTGATAGAAAGTGTTCATATTGAAAGGGAGATTATACATCTCATCCTCGAAAATGGCGAGCGGACTATTCGTATACCGATTAAACTCCACAAAGCTGTTTACGTAATCCCAGATAGGTTTATCGTTGGTGTGAAAAATATGGGCGCCGTATTTATGTACGTTGATACCTTCAACATTTTCGCAGTAAATATTACCGCCGGTATGGTTACGCTTATCGATTACCAGACATTTTTTACCTTTCTTTTTCGCCTCGTGAGCAAACACAGCGCCAAATAAGCCAGAACCCACAATTAAGTAATCGTATGCTTTCCCCATAGCAATGAATCAATTTATTTATTAAGATTTTAAATTTCTTAGTAGTAAAGTGTAAAATCTCTAATTTGTTTAGATTAATTCATCATAAGCGGGCATGTACCGTGTTTTTGTCCAGTAAGCCTTTGATGTCGTAAATAACAGTACTGCTATTCTTTTTCAGTTTTTCGTAATCAATTGACAGAAACTCTTTATGGCAAACCGCTAATACAACAGCATCATAGCTACCTGTTAACTGCTCGTAACGGTTAAATGTTTCAAGATTGTAATCTTGCCATACCTCATCAGGATTAGCCCAAGGGTCGTAAATCTCACAAATAGTATCGTACTCTTTTAAAGTATTGACGATGTCAACTACACGGGTATTACGAACGTCAGGACAGTTTTCTTTAAAGGTGAAGCCCAAAACCAGGATGTTAGCTTTTTTAACGGCGATATCATTTTTCACCATCAGCTTAATTACCTCCTGCGCTACATAAGTTCCCATTCCGTCATTAATGCGTCGGCCAGCCAAAATGATTTCGGGATGATAGCCTACCTCCTGGGCTTTTTGCGCCAGGTAATAAGGGTCAACTCCGGTGCAGTGCCCTCCTACCAAACCTGGCCTGAATTTTAAAAAATTCCACTTGGTGCCGGCAGCGTCCAGTACGGCCTGACTATCAATATCCAGCAAATTAAAAATCTTGGCTATCTCGTTAACAAAGGCAATGTTAATATCGCGCTGCGAATTCTCAATCACCTTGCACGCTTCGGCAACTTTAATGCTCGGTGCTTTGTGGGTGCCTGCAGTGATGATGCTTTTGTACAAATCATCTACAAAATCGGCAACTTCGGGCGTAGAGCCTGATGTTACTTTGATGATATTGGTCAGGGTATGTACTTTATCACCCGGATTAATCCGTTCGGGCGAGTAACCGGCGAAAAAATCCTGGTTAAAAACAAGTCCGGATATACGTTCTAAAATGGGCACACAAATTTCTTCAGTTAATCCAGGGTATACGGTAGATTCGTAAATAACCACATCACCGCCTTTCAAAACTTTTCCTACTGTTTCGCTAGCCAGTTTAATTAAACTTAAATCGGGACGGTTGTGGCGGTCGGTTGGCGTGGGCACTGCAACGATATATATATTGCACTCTTGGATGTCAACAACGTTAGTAGTAAAAATAAGTCCGGGACCGGGCGCACTTACCGAAGCAGTAACTTGCTGCAGTTCGTCCAAGTCAATTTCCTGCGTACGGTCATAGCCTTTAAGCAATTCGTTGATGCGGCTCTGCGATTTATCAAAACCGGTTACCTTAAACTTTTTGGCAAACTCAACAGCTAAAGGAAGCCCTACATAACCCAAGCCTATGATAGCTATATTTATATGGTCTGTTTTCGGTAACCGGTCGGTTATCGAGGTTGAAGCAAGATTAGACATATAAAGAAATAAATTGGCAGATGGCAGCAAATATAAATTAAAAATCTATATATTGCCCTGTGAGAATTTTGATGCTAAAACGTGCTAACCACACTTTAAAATCAATTTTAAACTGCAACTTTTACTCGTGGAAGGGTATAAACCCGCCGCTCAAAACAGTCGCTTCTCCTGTTAAAATTAGTTAGTGTAGTTTTTACAATAAATAAGTTTTTTATTTAAATTAAGTAAATGCTACTTTTACCGCATATAATCAATTAAAGGCCCATGAAATTAATAGCTGACGGCGGCTCCACCAAAACAAACTGGTGCTTAGTCAATGATGAAGGAAAGAAAGTTTATTTCAACACTGAAGGTTACAATCCATACTTTGTAAGTAAAGAATACATCATACAATCGCTGAACAGCAACCTGCCTGCCGATTTAGAAAAAGACAAACTTGTTGAGGTAAATTATTACGGCGCCGGCTGCTCAACCGAAGATAAACGCAAGTTGGTAGAAGATGCCATGAAACAGGTGTTTGTTAATGCCAAAGTAAACATTGGCCACGATTTGCTGGCTGCTGCCCGCGCTTTATTGGGCCACAACGAAGGTTTCGCTGCTATTTTAGGTACCGGAACAAACACCTGTATTTATGATGGCAAAAACATTACTCACAACATTGACTCGGGCGCTTACATTTTAGGCGACGAAGGCAGCGGCTGTTACATAGGCAAAAAACTGCTGATTGATTACCTGAGAGGCTACATGCCCGAAGCTGTACGTAAAAATTTCTGGGACACTTACCATCTTACACCTGATGATGTTAATGAGCAGGTTTACTCGCAGCCTTTAGCTAACCGTTTTTGCGCAGGTTTCAGCAAATTTGTTTATGATAATAATGTGCACCTGGAGTATACCCGCAACCTGGTAAAAACATCTTTCGAAGACTTTTTCCGTAATCTGGTTACTCATTATCCTAATTACCAAAAATATACTTTTAACTGTATTGGTTCGGTAGGTTATAATTTCAGAAACGTTTTAGAAGAGGTTGTTACCGAAAATGGAATGATTATGGGTAACATCATCCGCTCTCCTATAGATAACTTAGTGAAATTCCACTTAGAGATGGCACCAAGCCAACTGTAATATAAAATACTGCAAAACAAGCAATGGCCCCGGAAATTCCGGGGCCATTGCTGTTTATACGATAATGTAGATTGATTTATATATCAACATCTACTCCCATTTCGCTTTGAAAAATCTTGCTGTATTTACGGCGGTCAAACTTGTACAGCTTAGCTGCCCTGAACGATACATTCTTTTGTTTCTCATCCAATTCCTTCAAAAAGCCATAGCTCAGCATTTTTTTCCGGAAGTTACGCTTGTCCAGTTTCTTGTTCAATATGGCTTCGTACAGCTGCTGCAACTGGGTAAGCGTAAATTTTTCGGGTAATAACTCGTAAGCTATAGGCTGATAACTTAAACGGCGGCGTAGTTTGTTAAAGCCGGTTTTAAAAATTTCGGTATGATCAAAAGCCAGTTTAGGCAAATCGTTTACGCTATGCCATAGGGCTCTTTTGGCAAACTGCCCGGCTTTCAGTTCCCGTTGGCTGTCAATACGTATCAGGGCATAATAGGCTACTGTAATGATACGACCGCGCGGGTGCCGGTTTACAGCACCAAAGGTATGAAACTGTTCCATATGCACATCATGCAGACCAGTAAGTTGGTGCAATATCCGTTCGGCGGCTTCTTCTATCCCCTCATCATTCTCCACTAAATCGCCGGGTAGGGCAAGCCAGTCCATAAAAGGTTCGTTTTTACGCTCAATCAATAAGATTTTAAGCTCACCTGCTTCAAAACCAAATATCACGCAGTCGATAGAAAACTCCGATTCAAACTTAACTAATTGTTCTTTCAAGGTTTATTTGTTTACAGTAACTTATTACTAAAGTAAAGGTACTTTTTAAGCGCCAAAAGTTACGACTAAAATTTAAGCGCGCATTATACCTTATTGCTTTTTGTTTATACAATCTTATAATATTTTAACCATTAATAGTTAAATAGTGCCCAAATATGCTTAAAATTTTATACTGGTGTAATTTTTACACAATAAGCCGGTAAGTTTATTATATTTGCGCGCCACAACAGCTCTATACAAGTACATGGTTGCAGTTATTTATAGTGGGTCCAATTATGCAGACTGGCGCTTAGCCGACAAGGGGCGAATGGTTGCCTCTTTCAAAACCGGCAGCATCAATCCGTTTTTCAGCGACGAAAAGCATATTCTCCACTTGCTTAACAAAAACATCAACCTGATACATCATGCCGAAGAGATTAAACGCATTCACTTTTTTGGTGCCGGCGTTTTAAATAAAACATTACAAGATACCATCATCCAAAGCTTTGAGGCATTTTTTAAATACGCTAAGGTAACGGTAGACCATGATATTTTAGGCGCAGCCATTGCCTGTTGTAAAACCAACCCAGGTATAGTTTGCATTTGCGGCAGCGGCAGTAATGCTGCCTGGTACGACGGTAAAAAAATAAAACCTAACAATTTTGGATTAGGGTACATCTTGGCTGATGAGGGTTCGGGTAATTGGCTGGGAAGGCAACTAATTAAGGCATACTTAAATGAAACACTGCCCGCCAACCTGCGCAAAAAATTTGTTAAACGGTATGACAACGACCGCAAAATTTTGCTCGAAAAAGTTTATCACCAACGGCAACCGGCATTATTTTTAAGCTCGCTGACTGATTTTTTTACAGATAATTTAAATGACAGCTATCTGCAGGATATTATCATTAAAGGATTTGATTTATTAATGCAGACTTACGTTTTACCATTAAAGCAACAGCATGCACAAGCCGATATTTACTTTGCAGGCTCGGTGGCAGATGGTTTTAAGACATTACTACAACAATCGGCCAACAATGCCGGAGTAGAAATTTCGTATATATTAAAAGAACCTATAAACAATTTACTTACATATTATTCTAATAAAAATTAAAAACTAATGAAAATAGGAATTAACGGATTTGGCCGTATCGGCCGTTTAGCTTTCAGAGCTGCTATACAAAGACCAGGTGTTGAAGTTGTAGGTATTAACGACTTAGTGGAGCCTGATTATATGGCTTACATGTTAAAATATGACTCAACCCACGGTAAATTTGATGGCACTATCGAAGTAAAAGACGGCAACTTAGTGGTAAACGGCAAAACCATCCGTGTAACTGCAGAGAAAGACCCGGCTAACCTGAAATGGAACGAAGTTGGCGCTGAAGTAATTATCGAATCTACAGGTTTGTTCTTAACTCAGGAAACTGCACAAAAACACATCGACGCCGGTGCTAAAAAAGTAGTATTGTCGGCTCCTGCAAAAGACGATACCCCTACTTTCGTAATGGGTGTAAACCACAAAAACCTGAAAGCCGAAAACACTATCGTTTCTAACGCTTCATGTACTACTAACTGTTTAGCTCCTATCGCTAAAGTATTGAACGATAAATTCGGTATCGAAGAAGGTTTAATGAGCACTGTACACGCAGTTACTGCTACTCAAAAAACAGTTGACGGCCCATCGGCTAAAGACTGGAGAGGTGGCCGTGGTGCTTACCAAAACATCATCCCTTCATCAACAGGTGCTGCTAAAGCGGTTACTTTGGTTATCCCTGAATTAAAAGGCAAATTAACAGGTATGGCTTTCCGCGTACCAGTAGCCGACGTTTCTGTAGTTGACTTAACTGTAAAATTAACCAAAGGTGCATCTTACGACGCTATCAAAGCGGCTATGAAAGAAGCTTCTGAAGGCGAATTAAAAGGTATTTTAGGTTATACCGAAGATGAAGTAGTATCTGAAGACTTTAAAGGTGATGCACGCACTTCAATTTTTGATGCTAAAGCCGGTATCGCTTTAAATGACAACTTTGTTAAAGTAGTATCTTGGTACGATAACGAATGGGGTTACTCAAACAAATTAATTGACTTAGTTGAAGAAGTTGGTAAATTGTAATCTGATTACCCGATTTTAATTCATAAAAAATGCCCTTGCGATTTGCAAGGGCATTTTTTATGAATTATATATCTTGTTTAAGCTTGCAGCGTACCTGCAGTTTCAGGCTGCTCTACCCTGCCAGGATAAACTTTCAGAGCTTCTTGTAAACAAACCATAGCTTTTTGTAAGTCGTCGGCGTTTAAAACGTAAGCCATCCTAACTTCATTCTGGCCAGCACCTGGTGTGCTGTAAAAGCCGGTAGCCGGGGCCATCATTACAGTGGCGTTTTCATGGCTGAAGCTTTCCAGCATCCACTGGCAAAACTTATCAGCGTTATCAATCGGAAATTTAGCTACCACATAAAATGCACCACCTGGGTTAGGGCAAAATACGCCGTCCATTTGGTTAAGTGCATTCACCAAAACGTCTCGGCGATGTGTATATTCTTTACTTACGGCTTCAAAGTAAGTATCCGGTGTATCAACGGCAGCCTCGCCGGCAATCTGCTCAACTAATCCCGGGCTCAAACGTGCCTGGGCAAATTTCAATCCTGCTGTTAATACCTGCTTGTTTTTAGTAATTAAGCAGCCCAAACGTGCGCCGCAGGCACTGTAACGTTTACTCACCGTGTCCATCACAATCACATTTTCTTCCAGTCCGTCCAGGTGCATTGGTGATATAAACTCACGTCCATCGTAGCAAAACTCACGATAAGCCTCGTCAGAAAACAGGTATAAATCATATTTCAGTACCAGTTCTTTCAATGCCTCCAATTCGGCTTTCGAATACAGGTAACCGGTTGGGTTATTGGGGTTGCAAATGATGATAGCCTTAGTTTTGTCGGTAATCAGCTTTTCAAACTCGCTGATGGCAGGTAAAGCAAAACCGTTTTCAATGTACGATAAAATAGGCTTCACCACAATGTCGCTCTGGCAGGCAAAACCATTATAGTTGGCATAAAACGGTTCAGGGATAATTACCTCATCGCCCGGATTAAGGCAGGTCATCATGGCAATAGTAATAGCCTCAGAACCACCAGTGGTAACAATAATATTTTCCGGTGCAATATTATAATTAAGCTTGTTGTAATACTCCGTCAGCTTTTTACGGTAAGACAGCGTACCTTCCGAAGCAGTATATGCCCAAACTTTAAAATCAATGTTCTTAACCGCATTAAGCATCCCTTCCGGAGTTTCAATATCAGGCTGGCCGATATTTAAATGGTAAACCTTTTTACCCTCCTGTTTAGCCTTTTCGGCAAATGGGGTAAGCTTACGTATGGGCGAAGCAGGCATGTGCTGCCCTTTTGTTGAGATAGTTGGCATTTTACAAAATTACAAAAAGCATAAACAAAGAAAGGCGCAAAATTGCGCCTTTCTTCAATATAAATGTTACAAAGTATTAGCGGCTCGCAGCAGCAGTTTCTACTACTTCGCCCGAAATAATCAGATTTTTTACCGGCGTTTTAGCGTTTGATGTAATTACAATTGTTTTGCTGAACGGTGCAGCTACGGCAGCATTATAAGTGATAGAGATAGTACCTTTATCACCTTTTTTAACCGGAGTTTTGGTATAGTCGGCAATGGTACAGCCGCAG
>CAXYKR010000453.1:0-16448 GCA_964277815.1 uncultured Mucilaginibacter sp.
GTTAGGCCTGAACAGCATGACAACCATTGGAAACGATGTATGGGTAGGTTACGGCTCCACGATATTGAGCGGCGTAACTCTAGGTGATGGAAGCATCATTGCTGCCGGCTCTGTAGTAACCAAAGATGTTGAGCCTTACTGCATTTACGGCGGTGTGCCTGCAAAAAAAATTAGAGACAGGTTTAACTCCAAAACCGATTTAGAGCAACACCTCAAAATGCTCCAAAAATTTCCCCAAAAATGATTTTTATGGGTATTTTTTTACCCATAAAAATTGTAAAAAAAATATCGTTACCATTATTAAAATTAACTGAAAAAATACTGTTAATTTGCGTGCACTATTTTTTATACATACGCAAAAAAGAACGGTGTTTTTGAAATTTAATATCGTTTTTCAATTTATTTAAAAGTTAAATACGATTTATGTTTAACTGATTGATAGTCAGATGTTTGCGTTGTATAACAAAGAAGTTTTTGATAAGTTGAATTTTCTTGTAGCGTTGGCATATAAAATGCATAACAAATAATGTAAACATGATAGTTCAGCTTTTATTAAGTCACACGAACTATTATTAAGTAAAGTGCCAACACAATAAACTTTAAGTAAATGCTGCTGCAAAACCATTATAACCTATCTGAGTTTCCACTGTTTGACCAAAGCATTGACGACTTACCTTTGAAAGGTCGTAAGAAGTCAGTATTGATTAATACTATTAACCAGTATTCTTACTGTATGGCTGCTCAGGATGAAGACTTCAAAAAATCTTTGCAAAGTTCTGATATCCTGTTGCCAGATGGTATTGGTGTAGTAGCAGCTGCCCGTTTTTTAAGCGGCGAAAAATTGCACAAAATTGCTGGTGCAGATGTTCACTTTCATTTGTTGAGCAAGCTTAATGCTGAAGGCGGAAAATGCTTTTACTTAGGTGCAACAGAAAATACGCTTTCAAAAATTAAAGAGCGTTTAGCTGCAGAGTATCCTAATATTAAAGTAGAGACTTACTCTCCACCCTACAAAGACAACTTTAGCGCGGAGGATAATAATGCGATGGTGCAAGCTGTAAATGCTTTTAGACCTGACGTGCTGTTTGTAGGCATGACTGCCCCTAAGCAAGAAAAATGGTCTTTTGAACACAAAGACCTGTTAGAGGCCGACGTGATTTGCACTATAGGTGCTGTATTCGATTTCTTTGCCGGAACTATCGAACGCCCGAATCAAATATGGATAAACTTGGGTTTAGAGTGGTTAGGCCGGCTAGTACATGAGCCTAAACGTTTATGGAAACGCTACCTGTACTATGGTCCGGTATTCGTTAAAATGATTGTTGCTGAGAAATTTAAAGTTAACCCAGGTTACAAAGCAGAAGCTGAGAAGGTTTACATCAATCGCTAAGCAAGAACTGAAATTATAATTTAACAGAATTTTTAACCTGTTGATTAGATACCCAGTACTTGGTCTTATTATAGATTAAAGAGCGACGAATAACAGCTAAACGGTCAGATTTAACCGAAGGTTTGTCAGCCAGCATCAGCACCACAGAGCTGTAAGACTCAATGTGCATTTTGCCCGAATAAACGCGGTTTTGAGCATCTACATAACGGTTTTTTAACGTTACAACTTTTGCCGTATTGCTGGCATTATATTCAAACAAGACAGCTTCAGCATCCGACGCCATAGAAGAGCGGTCTTTGCCCGAAATAGATTTCCAGTTAGATAAATTGTAGCTTTCCTGATTGGTGCGGCCGTTTTTTACGGTAGCGGCAACAATACTGGCCGCTTTGGTAGCAGGTTGGTAATAAAAATTGCTGTCAATTTGCCCGAAATCCTTAATATCATCTTGATGAGTGGATACTTTAACGGTGGCCTGGGCGTTGGTTGTAGACAAAAAATTATTATTCTTAATCTGATTGTTTCTGATAAAGCTGCTGGTGGTCAGGTAGTGGTCTTGCTCTAAGCGTAGTTGCACGCCATTGTTTACCACGTTATTGTTAGAAATGCTTATTTCTTTAGCGTTATGTACTTTAATGCCGTTGTTGCTGCATAGAGCTACTGTATTGCCGGTAATAACTACGCTTTCAGAATTGTCGTCAATATAAATGCCTTCTGCTTGCAGCGAAGGGTAACGGCCGCCACCCATAGCGTTACCTACACCATGTAATACAATGTTATCAATAATTTTTTTGTTGCTGGTTTTAGACCAATCTCCTACATAAATTCCGGCGCCGTCATCTTTAGTTAAGCAGAAATAAGTGATGTAGTTATTTTTAACGTAAGATGAATTACCACCGAAGTAGATGCCGTTGTAACCAACGCTATCGATTACGTTTTTCTCGATAACTGTGTTATCACCAAAAGAAGTGATAGCTTCGTAAGTACCAGAGCCGCTTTTGCCGGCACCTGCAATTAAGCCGGTGTTTTGAATGCGGTTGTTGCTGATTATTGAATTGATACAACCGGCGTCGAAATTTAAGCCGCTGCTCAGAGAGTGATTGATTTTGCAGTTTGCAACAGTCATGTAAGGGCTGTAGTTGGCAAAAATGGCTTCAGCACCGGTCATGTCGATGTTGCAGTTCTTTAACGTGATTTTTTTAGACTGAACAATATTGAAAGTGTTATTACCTGCACCGGTAAAAGTTAAGTTTTCGAAAGTTACGTAGTTGAAACGTTTGATGTCAACCAGGTTGGTTACGGCAGGAGTAGTGACGTTAAAGCTGCTAGGGTTTTTATTGCCAAAATACACCATCATGGTTTTACGGTCTTCATCATAAAACCACTCGCCAAACTGGTCTAAAGTTTTAGCGCTTTTTTGGATGAAATAACCATAGCCATTAGTTGGTGCCGATTTAGTGCCTGCAGCGTAAGTTAAGGTATTACCGGTGTGGTTAGTGATGGTGCTTCTATCAATAATCCAGCGATTTTTTCTGATTACAGCCTCGGCACCGGTCCAGTTGATGCTGCCGGTTAATTCGTTATCAGTAATCGAGTTATTATCGTTGTGAGATTCGAAGGTCAGGTAACCGGCATTGGGATAGCGGCCCATCGCTTTTTGAACACCGTTAATTACCAATGATGTTCCGGCCGAGGTGCAGGTAGTTTCATAAATGCCGTTTTTAACCGGTTTCCAATTGTTTAATGTAGTAAAGCCGCTAATCTCCGGGTTATTACCTTTGCCATAAGCGCCTAAGTATATGGGAGCAAAAACACCACCAGAGCGCGAAACAGTAATAGCGCCGTAAAATACGTCGCCTCTTTTAAATAATACCGAATCGCCCGAACCTAAGTTGGTGAAAATTTGATTAAGCTTATTGATAGATTTCCAGGGCGTGGCAGGATTGCGGGCTTCGAGGATATTGCGATTGTCGTCGCCTGCTGAACTTGAGAAATAATAAACAGTAGCGTTAGCAGATGAAGACAGTGTCATCATCATGGTTAAGAACATGCTCGATAAAGAAAGTTTAAAGCTTGTAACTTTTAGTAAATTTTTCTCAGCTTTCATACACCCTGCGTCTAAGTAATTTTGTAACTAAATGGCCCTGCCTTTTTACCTTTTGATTTAATTATTACTGTGCTTGACAATGGATTTTATTCAATTTTAGACAGCGCTAATTTTTTTTAATTTAATTACGTGATTATACGCTTAAGTTGTAAGCAAGGTTATAGACTGGCGGAAAAATGTATAAAATAAAAAACAACTTGCTCTAAAAGCTATACATTTATTGTGTAGTGTATGTATATTTCCGTAAATGAAATAGAGTGCTATTTTGTAGAAAATTTATGCTTTTTTAAGTTAAAATTCAAGACTTTATGCGCGTGTTTTAATAATCTTATTAGTTAAAAAGTGAGTTGTTGGCCGAAGAAATATTTTCGTGCCAAAAATTAGTTTTTGGAAAAATAAATTCTGTAGGTGAAATAAAGATTACTGGCAATTAATAAATTTTACTGCGATGCGGAGTGGGGATTTAATGAAGGATTATATTAACTTATAGTTATTTACTGGAGTAGGGGAATGTCTGTAAAAAAAGAAAAGGGCTAAATGCGTATTTACTGCATTTAGCCCTTTTCTTTTTAATTCGAAGTTTTTTAATACTCCGGTATTTTCATTTCGGGAAGCTGGTATGTTTTTCCGGCTTTTAGTACCTTAAGCTGACGCTCAAGGGTACTAATCATAAAATCATCTTGAACATTGGATATGTAATTGCCCTGGTTTGCGCCCTCGTCCACTTCAAAGGCAATTAACGCAAAGCCGCAGCCTGGAATCGCACTTTTTAAATAATCAGCCAAATCGCGCATCTTCTGGCCGTTGATTTTCATTAGGTTGACTTCCGCACTCATATTTTTCGGGTAGATATAGCTATGTACTTTTTGTATACGGCACGTTTTATTTAAATGTTGCAACTTTTTATTTAAAAAGCTGAAGCTTTTTCCCGACAGTGATTCCTGGGAAGTCATCAGACCTGAACGGGCTTACCGGCAAGCCTGCTTTGCTGTACAAATTAGCCGTAAGCGGCGAGTCGCTCCAGGCGTAGCGCACGGCAACCGGCTCTGCAACCTGGCTGCTCCATACCTTTATCTTGTTGTCGATAATTTGAGCAGATGCCGGGTAAAATTTATGGTCGGCACCGGCCAGTTCAAAGCCTTTAGGCGTACTGCCCTTTTGGGTAGTCAGCCCTTTTTCGGCTCCGGTAAACGTAACCCAGGCGGCTCCATCGGTAAAGCTTGCCGATTGATATATGGGGCTGGTGTCAATATTAGGTAAATGATAAACTTTGCTCAATGCCGCATCCGCCAAGCGTATACCTACCGGCGTTTTGTTGGTGGGGTGCAGGTTTTGAGGGTTGCCTACATCGTAAGTTACGGCTATACCGGTATTGGTCAGTTTAAGCGCCATGGTTTGTGCTTCGCGTAACTCTGCCCAGGTACTGCCTTGGTTGCTGTTTTGAAAAGGGCCAAAGGCCGGTAATTGCACAATCACAAAAGGTAAGTTGGTTTTCCATTTGCTGCGCCAGTCGTTAATAAGCAACGGTAATACCGTACGGTATTGGTTGGCCCTGGTTGCATTACTTTCGCCCTGGTACCAGGCCACTCCGGCAACAGACAGCGGGATTAATGGGTTAATCATGGCATTATATACCGTAAATACGGTTTGGTTGGTGGTAGGTTCTACCTTGTAGGGCTTGCTAAAGTCGGGCATCAGGTGCCATTTGTAGTCGGCCAGCGGCATCGTAGTAGTTGCAAATTTAATGTAGGTATTTGCTGCATCGCCATTTAAGCCAAAGCCAAACCACCAAGGGTCTTTCTGGTCTGACAGTAACTGTAGTACCATATTATTTTCGCCTAATTTCCAGGTGCCGGTTGGCAGGTCAATCATTTTGCCTTTGGGCAGAGTGCCTTTAAAAATAGATTTGCCATTAATATAAAGGTCTATATCTGCATCAGTATCGCCTAACTTTAATGCAGAGGGAGCGTTAACCAAATCATCATATAACACCATACTGCGTTGCATAAAACCGGTACCGCGGTAAGCATACCAGTTGGCCTGCCACTGCCATGGGCCTAAAGTGCCTGTAGGCCAGTTGTTAAAAAAAACCGGTGGTTCCTGGGCTAATTGTGTTAGCTGGTAGTTTTTTACCGGTTGGTTTTTATAAGCATAGGTTTTGATATCCGCTTCGGCCAGTTTTTTAATAGCCGGCCAGTTATCTGGCTGCTGTTTAACTACCGCGCTTAGCTCTGGTGAGCGCAGCAGGCTTTCTCTGCTAATCCAGCATTCGGCTTGTGAAGCTCCCCAACTGCTGTGCACAATGCCGACCGTTACATGGAGTTTTTGGGCCAGCTGCTTGGCAAAATAATAACCCACTGCCGAGAAGTAGCCCACCTTGTCGGCTGATGCTTTTACCCATTCGCCGCCCGATAAATTTTTTTCGGACGTTAAACTCATTTTTTGCGGAACTAAAAACTGCCTTACCGGAATAGTGTCTGCTTGTTTTTGCTCCTGCTCGTACCCGGTTGCTTGGTTTAAAAAGAACTGCATATTAGACTGCCCCGAGCATATCCATACTTCGCCCAGCATCACGTCTTTGTATTGCAACTGCTCCTTGCCCGAGGTAATATCCATAACGTAAGGGCCGCCTGCTGCCATGGGGGGCAATACCGCTTTCCAGTTGCCTTGGGCATCGGCTGTGGTGTTAGCTTGTTGCCCGTTAAGGGTTACTTTTACCTTCGCGGCATGTTTGCCCCAGCCCCAAACGGTAATCTTTTGGTTGCGCTGCAATACCATGTGGTCGGCAAATAATTTGGATGTACTAAGTTGTGCCTGACTTGGTGTGGTACACTCAGACAGGGCAACAATAAGTAAAATAATACTCCAAAGGCAGGTACGGGCTTTATTCATCTTAAAATAATAACGTATTCATCAATCGGTACTGCCAATTTTATATTGCAGCCGTCGATTGATTAAATTAAACGTAATGATGTAACCTTATACCTACTTTGTGCAATAAATGTTTAATAATGGTTGTTGCCTATACAGCAAGTGTTATTCGTGAAAAGATATCCAACAAGTAAATAGTACCATACGAGTATTGAATAGTACCATAGCCGGCCGGGCTGTACTCCTTATCTTTGTAGCATCATGAAAAGGGAAATACCGGTTTACGATATCTGTGCGCTATCCGCATTTAAGCAGGATGATATTCTGATTAGCCGGTTTGCGCCTTACCTGGCTCAGCATCATAATCTGCATCTGGCTCACAAGCATAGCTTTTACCATTTGGTATTATTTACCAAAGGCGGGGGTACGCACGCCATCGATTTTGAGCAATTTGTAGTGAGGCCTTTTCAAATTTATTTTATGGTGCCCGGACAGGTGCATAGCTGGAGTTTTGAGGGCGAGGTTGATGGCTATGTCATCAATTTTTCCGAACTCTTTTTTCAGTCGTTTTTATTGAAGCCGGATTACCTGGCGCAATTCCCCTTTTTTGGCGGCAACATTAGGGATGCGGTTATTGATTTACCCGCAGACACGCACCCATCTGTAATTGCTTTATTTGAGCAGTTAGTTGCCGAAACAGAACACGACCAGCGCATGAGCGCGGATTTGGTTCGTGCGCTTTTGTTGCAGCTATTTATTATTATTGGCCGTTTGGGTGCCGAGCCTGCAGCCGACCGGGTGAATGCCTATAATTATACCCTGCTCAAAAACTTTCAGCAGCTGGTTGAGCAAAATTATGCGCGGTTACGCTTACCGAAGGAGTATGCCGAATTGCTTTACATTACACCCAACCACTTAAACGGTATCTGTAAAGATGTAATGGGGATGCCGGCCGGAGAATTAATCCGTAACCGCATCGTGTTGGAAGCAAAGCGATTGCTGATTAATCTGCAGCTAACCATCAGCGAAATAGCCGCACGGCTCAATTTTGAAGACAACTCTTACTTTACCAAGTTTTTTAAAAAGCAAACCGGCCAAACGCCTGAGCAATTCAGGAGTAAGGCTTTAAATACTAATCATCATGAAAACATTAACATTAGATAAAAGTAACATGCCGGCAAATCCATCTATATTAAAAGCGGCAGTGCATGCTAAATGCCCTAAATGCCGTACCGGTAACATGTTTGCCAACGGTATGTACAGGTTTGGCGGTCAGCAAATGTATAATGAGTGCCCGCATTGCGGTTTTCATTTCGAGATAGAACCCGGTTATTTCTACGTAGCTATGTTTGTAAGCTATGCCATGAACGTAGCCGAAATGGTTACACTGGCCGTGGCTACCTACATCTTAACCGGTAACCTTGAATCGCCCTGGTTATACATCAGCATCCTGTTAACCTCTGCTTTACTACTGGCACCGTTTAACTTCAGGTTTTCGCGGGTTATTCTGTTATACTGGTTAACGCCGGGTTTGCACTTTGACCCAAACCGGGCAAAAAGTAGATAAACCAAATTTGCATTTTGCTTGTAAACAATAAAAGCTTCGTGAAAACGAAGCTTTTATTGTTTGGGACCGTATATCGATTATACAGCGTCTGAAAGAGACGAGAAAGTGAAATCGCGAATTTTCATCGGCGGAATCATATAACTGCGGTAGCTTTCTACACTGATAGCGCGCTCGGGTTTACCCAAGGCTTCCACATTGTTCAGCATAATTACCGGGCTTTCATTAAAACGCATGTTTTTAATCGGGAACTTAATTTTACCGTTCTCGATGTAAAAAGTGCCATCGCGGGTAAGGCCGGTTAAGGCTAATACTTGTGGGTCTACCATCCGGATGTACCATAAGCGCGAAACCAAAATGCCGCGTTCGGTGCTTTTAATCATATCTTCGAGGCTGGTAGTGCCGCCTTCCATAATAATATTGCTTGGGCCGGGCAGCGGTTTAGCGCCTTTCTTTTCGGCCCAGTAACGCGAGTACGACAGGTTTTTTACCACGCCGTTTTGTATCCAGTAGGTTTTTTCTAAAGGCAAGCCTTCGCCGTTCCAGGTGTTGGCAGGTAAGTCGGCGTTAAAAGGGTCAGAGTAGATAGTTACCTTATCATCCATCAGCTTTTCGCCCAGGCGGGTGCCGCCGCCGCGTTTGCTCAGGTAGCTGCGACCTTCGTCGGCACTGCGGGCATCAAACCTGAACATGTTTTCCATCATGTACACGGCCGCAGTTGGTTCCAGTATCACGGTATACTTGCCCGGTTCAATAGCGCGTGCACCTACCGAACCGTTGGCTTTTTGCGCTGCAATTTTGGTAGCTGCCAGTGTATCAAGCTTGCTCACGTCAGTAAAGCCGCGTGCTGCATAGCCTGAACCTGTACCAGCCTTATTACGGGTAGTTACCGAAAAGGTAACATCGGTTGATTTATTGTAAGCGAACAACCCCTTGTTGTTCATGGTAGCATAAAAGCTGGTCGTGTTTTCTAAAAAGCCGGCTGCGTCTAAACCTGCATCTTTGGAAGCTTTTAAACTTGCTGCAATCATATCAGCCCGGCTTTCGGGCGTCATGGCTGCAGTTTTTTCGTTGTAAGTATTTGATTCGGCAAAAGTTTGCGGACCCAACGGCGGCATGTGTTCCGGGTTCTCGGGCGCCAGTTGTGCCAGTTCTTCCGAACGGCGTACTACTTTTTCCAGCGAGGCATCGTCAAACTCGTTAATGGTAGCTGTACCGGTTTTTTTACCGTAGGTTGAGCTTACTGCCAGCCCTAAGGTGCTGATATAGCCGGCAGTTGATACGGCATTGAGCGCCGTACGGATGTTGCCGCCTTCGTTGCCGCTTAAGCCTATTTCGCATTCGTCGGCTTTTGAGTAACTAAGCACTTTCTTTAATAAAGCCTGTGCTTCTTCTTTGCTAAGTATTGGCATATCTCGAGGTTATCCGATTCTACGTTTAGTGTTAATTACATTTACTCCTTTAAACAATGCCGTTGACGAACCGTGCGATACAGCGTTCGACTGGCTTGGCTGGCCTTTACCGTCGTTAAAGGCGCCGCCTAACCGGTAATCGCGCTCATCACAAACGGCAGCCAGTGAGTTCCAGAACTCCTGGTTGGTAGCCTGGTAGGCCACGTCGTTGAGCATGCCTACAATTTTGCCGCCTTTAATTTCGTAAAACAACTGGCCGCCAAACTGGAAGTTGTAGCGTTGCTGGTCGATGGAGAAGGAGCCGTTGCCTACTATGTAGATGCCTTTGTCAACCTTTTTAATCATATCATCTACACTCAACGGTGTTTTGCCCGGTTGCAGAGATACGTTAGGCATACGCTGAAACTGTACATCAGCCCAGGTTTGTGCATAGCAGCAACCCTGTGATTCTTTTAAACCCAGCACATGAGCCTGGTCGCGAATGGCCTGGAAATTTACCAGGGTTCCGTCTTTTACAATCTGCCATTCTTTAGGTTTAACGCCCTCGTCGTCATACCCAACAGCGCCTAAAGAGCCCTTTTGATTTTTGTCAGCAACAATATTCATGTTCGGACTGCCGAATTTGAAGTTGCCTGATTTGAGTTTATCTAAAGTCAGGAAGCTGGTACCTGCATAGTTGGCTTCGTAGCCCAATACGCGGTCGAGCTCAGTAGGGTGGGCAACCGATTCGTGAATGGTTAACCACAAGTGCGAAGGGTCGAGTACCAGGTCGTATTTGCCAGGTTCAACGGTTTTAGCGTTTACCTTTTCAGCGGCATTCTTGGTGGCATTTTTCATGTCCTCCATCATGTCGTACCGGTTGCGGTAGCGGGTAACAACGCCCTGCATTTTTTCGGACGCAGTAGGAGTGAGGTATTCGTAACCCATGCCCACCGGTGAACTTAAGGCTGCACGGGTTTCGAACGCTCCTTTAGCGGCATCAATTTTAGTAACGCTAAAGTTGGGGTATAAGCGATGGATATCTTGGTCAATGTAAGAGCCATCGGTAGAGGCGAAATATTTCTGCTCGTTGATAGCTAATATGGTAGAGTTAACAAAGTTGGCTCCGCCTGCTAAAGCAACACCGTTGGCCGCCAGCAGCAAATCAACCTTTTCTTTAATTGGAACTTCAAAGGCATTTTTCTCGATTGGGGTTTTCCAGCTTACCTCGCCGTAACCTTTTTGTGGGGCCAGTTGTACAGGCATGCCTCCAATTTTAGCATTGGCCTTTGCAACTGCTACGGCGCGTTCTGCGGTTTTGGCTACACCGTCTTTAGTTACTACGTTGCTGGCAGCAAAGCCCCAGCAACCGTTAACCAGCACCCTTACACCTACACCATACGATTCGGCGTTGGCTACGTTGAGCACCCGGGTTTCGCGGGTAACAACGGCCTGATTTAAGTAACGGCCTATGCGAATGTCGGCATACGATGCGCCTTTTGATTTGGCGGTATTGAGGGCCACGTCAGCCAGCTCTTTTTTGATGCGTACATCTACCGTTTCCAACGATTGGGCCGGGTCAATAGGTGTGCCGTACGAAGGCAGGTTGGGTAGCATTAATGCACTTGCACCTACGCCCGACAGATAAATAAAATTTCTGCGTTTCAAGGTTTAATCCTCCTTTAGTAATTAATTTTTGGTATAGTTAATGGTTTGTTAGCTTACAAACTTGCGCTCGACCCATAAAAAGGTACATGCCATTAATAAAAGTAAATAAAAATAGATTTTAGATACCTCTTTTCGCTCTGATTGCTGTATTTGTTTTGTTACAGTAATAGATTTATGCGAGTTGGCTGCAAATTTTTGAGTTGCTGCCATTTGTTTTAGCTTTTGGATGCTGTTCCAACTGCCTTTTTCGTACACAAACCAGTTAAATGAGTCGTTGTTGTTGATTTTAGCGGTTTGCCAGCCCGGTTTTTGTGGCCAGTAGGTTAATAACCATTCGTAGGGAATATCCGGGTTCTGCGTTGGTGCCATGCTGGTTCCGTTAATGGTGACGGATTGCGGAGCCGCGCCGCTTTGCCATACTACTTGGACTGGCCCGTTTACTACAGGTAGAACCGTAGCTAATCGCCAGCTTTGCGTAACGGGGTGTTTTTTGGCTGCCTGGCTAATTAATAACGACCACAACTTGCCATAATCCGCACGGTTACCGGCCAGCAACCAGGTATTGGTATGGTTAAGCGTAGTAAACACCAGTTTTCCGGCACCCAATAAAGTTAACCCGGCCAGTTCGTGCTGCTGAGCATCTGTCACCAGGGTTTGAGTATTGGGCCGGTAGCTAATGTAAGCAGCGTCGATACTGAGTTTAGCAGTATTGTCAGCCGCTCCTTGCAGCTTGAGTGGAACTGCCGGTTGCTCTTTTGTAGTAACGGTGTTTACCGGAAAGTCCCGCTGCAGCCAGGATGAGGTTTTATCTGTACTGTCGGCTCGCACAATAATGCCCAGGCCGTTTTGGCCAATCTGCTGCCTTAAAATGGCGCTTTCGTTAGATGGTAAAGCTTTTAATGCTGACAAATCGCCGATGACTAAGTCAAATTGATTGAGTAAGGAAGGAGAAAGGCGCTGTAAGCTCAATTTGTTTAGGTTGATATAATCCTCACTGATTTTACCCTGACTAATGGTAGCTCTTGAGGCTACAGCATAACCGTTTTCGCCAAGCCAGTTTTTTAAAAACCGGTTCTCGAAGTTTGGTGCTGCATTAAGCATCAGCACCCGTAAAGGTTTAGTAGTCTCGATAGTTACTGGTATGCTTTCGTTCATCAAAGTGTCACGCCCTTTTAAAGCCAGCAATTGGTAAACAAGTCTGCCGGTAACTTTGGGCTTTGCTTTGAGTTGAAAGTAAGCAGTTTTAGTGGACGGCATAACGATAGAGTCTGACAGTGTATTCAACTCTTTGAGTTGCAGTTTGACCGGTTGGCTATCCTCATTATAAAATTGGCCTTGTACCACCAATGGTTCGCCGGTGTGGATGGTAGATGGCCAGCTGATGCTTTGCAGGCCTGGCGGCACCGCTGGCGCAGTATAGCTGATGGGTAAACTATCCAATTGCGATAAATCGGCCTCCTCTAAACCGTATCCAAAAATTTTTATTTGTTTAAAAGTTGGATGGTGAGCAGCGAGTTCATCCAAACTACTCATAAGCATTGCTTTGGGATAGGCTTTCTTTATGTCCCTATCAACTGTAAACATCGGCACGTTGGCCGGAATGCTATCTCTATCAAAACCATCTGTAAGTAAAACAACATCCGTTTGTGCAGTGGTTGATGATGTTGTACGGTAGCTGATAGGTAACGCAATGCAAGCCAAGGCAGCCAGCGCAATCCAGATAGCCATTAATCGCCATAGCAAACGACTATGGTCGGCACGGCGGTATTCTTGCCAGCTAAATAAGAACGCCAGTACAGTGCAGATTATAATAACCGATAGTGTCCAGTTCATGCTTTATGTTATCGGTTTAAATTTTTGTAGTAGCGTTGAGCCAGTCCCATATCCGGTGGCGACATTGCAGACGAAGGTGTTGCCTTGCTGCCTGGTAAACTTTGCTGTATAGCTTTCTCAATGGTGGCCCGGTCTACGGCCGACGGTGTGGCGCTGCTATTAATTACACGGCGTAAAGCACTCACTGCACGCAGATAAATACCCGGTTGACTGGACGCTCGTGAAGCCAGTTGTTGTGATGCCAGTTGCAAAACGCGCTTATCGGCGGCAGTTAAAGCCGTGTAGCGTGATTGCTGGAGTATGGCGATTGCTTTTTTCAGTGTTTCGTACTGGTCTGTTCCGGGTTTAAGGGTTTGCTGGTTAACAGGCGAACCAATTTTGCTTAAGTCACCGCTAAGCCGTTTCTCGGGTTTTAAAGGCGGCGGGTTGTAGCTGGTTTTAGCGACGAACGACCGTGACTTTTGCTGCAAATCTTTAAGCAGGCGTAAAGCTTTGTACTCGTATGGTAAAGCTTCCTGTGGTTTAAACAGGCGCAGACGAAGTTCGGCTTTCCACATTTCGTTCAGGGTGGCTTTGAGTTGGGCTTTTACGGCCGGTTCTAAAAAGGTGGCGTCTTCGGCATTGTCGTGCTTATCGGTGTAAGCGTCCATAATTACGGCGGCATTGCCAAAGTTTTCGGCTTTGGCTACTTCTTCATTGCCTTCGCCTTCGGCGCCGCTTTCATCTTCGTCGCCCAAAAACTTGCCGTAACGTAGTCGCAGCATTTTTTGGTCGGTGCCTAAATCGTTGCAACGATTTTTAAACGCGGTTACAGCAATGCTGTCTTTTTCCTTCAACAGCTTTTCGGTGTCCAAAATAATTTGCCGCTGGCTTCTGAAATATTCCGGCTTGATGTTGGCGGCCGACACAATGCCGTCCATACTTAACAATTGGGCAGTATCCTGTATAGAAACAATCAGCACATCGGTGCGACTTTTTTGCTGGTGCGTATCCTGGGCCTGCAGGTAAAAATAAAGTTCGTCGCCGGGCTCCATACCCAACTTAGGCAGGTCGATGATACGTTGCAGGTTGTATTGTTTATTATGCTGATTAAACGAGGTGTTAAAGCTAAACGTAGTATCTTTAAATTTAACAGACTCGCCGCTGCCTTTAGCCACGGTAGCAAAAATGAGGGCATTACTAATACCATAATCATCGGTAACGGTGGCATTCACCGTCACCCTGGGCGCTTCGCCGGCATCAATGTGCGTATATTGTTTGGGTGATTTGATGTGTATGACCGGTATACCGTCTTTAATTACCTGCATTTGGTATAAATCTGAAAGTTTACCGTCGATACTGACCTGGTAAAAGCCGGGTTTGATAATAATACGCGAGCCTTTCCACTTGTTAGATTGGTTACCTTGAAGCGGCAATTTTTCACCTTCGTTAAAAATCAGAACAACGCTTTTTACCCGAATATTGGTGCTGATGGTCCAGCTAACCACTGCGCCTTCTTCGGCTTCGATGGTAAATTTATCCTGATGGCGGACTGGCTTTCCGGTGTAAGCAGGCGGTGTTATTTTGAGCAACACACCGCTGATTTGCGGTAACACTTTTTCAGGCGGAAGTTCTTTTTCTTTGGTTTCGGATGAACGAGATTGAAAACCATTGACTACCGAAGGCCAACGCTGACTAACAAATACAATCATTAAACTAAGCACCAAAGCTGCTGCCAGCCATGAGGCCGATTTTTTAAGTCGCTGCGTGAATATTGGCGGTTGGGCAGACAAGTGTGTTACAGCTTGTTCAACCTTTTGTAGTTGCAGGCTTTCAAGTAAGTTAAGGCTGCTGGCTGGTTTAATGATTAGTGTACAGCTTTCCTCCAGTTCGGGATAGGTAAAGTTTAAATGGCGGCAAATGGTGTTTAAGGTAGTTTTCCAGGGCCGGTGAATGGCAATCAACACACCGAAAATGATTGCAAACAAAAGTATCGCCCACCAAAGTGCCCGGCTTCCCTGCCAGTAAAATAAAATACTACCTATTATCATGGCGCAGGCGGCCGCAAGCAAAACGTCGGCTAAAAGCTGATAGCCGATGTAGCGCTGCTGCAGTTGCTTTATTTTATGTAATGCGGCCTGTTCCATCAAAATTTGACAGCGGTTTGAGTTTTACGATGTGACAGCCAGCGCTCAGCGGCAAATGCCACTATCAAGGCTATCCAGAAATATCTTGACAGGTTTTGGGTTGCTGTATTTTTTGTGGCTGCAATGGTATGTGTATCGTTGCTTAACTGAGGTAAGTACTGTTGACTACTCAATACTCTTTTGTCGTTTATATCACTTATTTTAGACGCAGGTTCCTGCATCAATTGCAGTAGCCAGGCCGGAAAAGCGTCGCTCCAAACCAAATCGCTCCAGGCCGGGTTAAAGCGGCTATAAAAATGATAGAGCCTGCTTAAGCCTTGTTGCTCCAATACCAGCGCCGGTTTGCCCGAAGCCTCTTGCCAGAACGGTGTTCGAATCCCTTCGGGTGCACTAACTAATTTATGCAAGTTCGTCTTGTTGATATCCGCCACCGCAGTAGCAAATGGCCCGGCATTACTCATCCAACTGTTTACAGTAACCGGCTTGCCGGCTTGGTAAGCTAATATATGTCTGCAACGTTCGACATAGCTTTTATTGATAGGCTTTTCAGAAAGCCAGAATAGCCAGTCGGTATTGTTGGCTAACTGCGCCGGGTTGTTGATGGTTTTAATAACCGTTTTGCGTCGGGTAAATTGACTTACCGCCTGTAACGCTGCTTTAATGTAGCCTGCATCTAAACTGTTGTTATCTGCATAAATAGCAATGCGTTGAACAGCGGTATCAATCGTCACCGGGGGGTGATTGCCGCCAGCCAATAATATTTGTGCTTGTCCATTATTGGTTTGGATGTTATAAAGGTTATTACTGGTTGATTGCCTGATATTTGTATAACTGTATGAAGTGCCCGATGGATTACTTTTACCTTGTGCCACCCTAATATCGCCGGTAGGAGTAAACCAGGCATTTTGTATCCATGTACTTGTAGAATCGGTTGAGGTATAAGTCTGCCAGTGCAGTTGAAATGCTGCTTCGGGTTTAATGCCTGCAAAATATTTAGCCTGGTTGGGTGTAAACAGGTAAACCGGTACGTCCGAAGCTATTTTGTTATTGAGTTGCCGTATCAGGTTCCAATAATTGGGCGGCTGGTTATCAGTTCTTACACTGTCCAGGCTGGTAACTGTATCCTTGGGTGGGTGGAGTATCTGCGCGATATTGCCTTTAATAAATCCCGGATTAAAGTAATGAAACTCGTAACCGGCACGCGTTAGTGAATCTACCCTGGGCTTAAATTTTTGATAAGCAGCTTCAAAGTTTTCTTTGGGGATGAGTATCCAGCCTTTGGCCTTAGCTACCGGTATGTGTTTTTGCCAAACAGGCAGTGCCAATACTAAAGCTAGCAGCAACAGCATCAGGCATCGAAGAAGAAACAACGGAATATCCAGCAATTTTAAACTCCGGCTGCTTTTACGCGAGGCGGCTTCTATCAGGCCAATACTACCTACCTTGAGTATCTTACCCGGCCGGATATTCCATAGGTGTATCAGCACCGGAATAATAACGG
>CAXYKR010000454.1:0-8776 GCA_964277815.1 uncultured Mucilaginibacter sp.
AAAGTTTAACCCAGCCGTTTAAGCCGGTCAGATTCCTCCTGCAAAAATTGCTTAAACCGGGCATGAAAGTCCCGAAACTCGCTGATAACCAGTTCGCCTTTAGCAGTAACTACCGCCTTGCCACCGCCGGCGCCACCACGGTTAATAACCACTAACGGTTCTGTAAACCGATTGTTTAAATGGTTGATAGCCTGCCAGGCCTGCCGATACGACATATCCATATCCTGCGCCGCCTTGCGGATGGACCCATGCTCGCGTATCTTTTCCAATAGTTCGACACGCCCGGGACCAACGGTTTTTTCGCCATCCACTTCCAGGTACAATTTGCCGGTATATTTGAGTTGCATGGGGGGGGGTTGGGTTATTGGGTTATTGAGTTGTTTAGTTATTGGGTTGTTGAGTTGAACAGGGGTAAAGGTAGTGTAATGGATGTTGAATTGTGTATTTAATTTGGGGGTGGTGGTGGATGGAGTGGAGAGGTTTGGTGTTGGCTACTTGGGCCCAAGCGTTTAAGTCACGAGTAGCTGCCCACAAGCCGATGCTATATACTTGCGCCAGTTAGTGGGGAATACCATTTGTGCTGCTGACCGGTTTATGGGTTTTACTTGTATTTGGTTAAGGGAAATCACAAATCAGGCCGATGCTCAGACCCGTAGCGCTGAGAGTTGCGCTAAATGAGCGCTTTATCCGGCTCTGTGCACTCGCAATATTTATGGATAACTAAATACTAAAATAATTAGTAAATTTAATTATTGTTTGTTAACTTAGCTACGTTAATACTAAACTTATGGTAAAGAATTTTGTTCAATAACTCGACGCTTGGCTACATTTAACAAGTAGCCAACGAATGTTAGCTTATGATTACTCGTTATGATTTTATTAAATCGAAGGTGTAGTCGTTTAGTTTTATCAATCTTATTATTTGATTAATTTGTAATGTTTGTGATTGTAATATATATTGCATGTATACTATAAAATTTATCACAACATGGCTCACGAACCTAAACTAGACGTTTTTAAAATCTCTATTCATCCTAAAGCTGATAACCCAGATACTTTTAAAGCATTTTTAGAATCTAATTACCAAGTCGACGGTATTCCAATAAATATTGACGAAGCATACACCGAGTTCTATAAGGACTTACTGTCCACCTTTGCAAATAATTATCATTTAAATAATAAGCGAAAAAAAGGTCTTGGCTTGGAAGCCAGAGAAGATAGACAATTTAATGACTCAATTAGATTAGTCTCAGAATCAAAAATTATATACGGTGTGTTAAAAGGCGGTCGTTATGGTCAAAACCGGTCAATAGGGAATATAAATTTACCAAATGAGGCGCACGCTCCTATTGGAAGTAATAATATTGTTTTCGATAATTTCTATTTTTTGCTTTACACACCGTTTGAAAGTAGTAAGGGGATACTAATGATACAAAGCTATACTGATGATACCGTCAATGACATATTTCAGGGGTGGTTAGCTGGAATGATGAGAAATCAAAACTATTTTTATCCAACATTTTCCGCATTTTGTCCTGAAAGAATACAAGAGGAATTTAAAAATAATAGTGTTGTTAAGGAAATGACTTTCTCTCATGACATCGTACTTGATAATCTTGAGGAAAGGGATTCAATCAACGCTGATAGCTTTACGATAGAAGTTCATATAAAAGCTAAAGACGATGTGAGGCTTAACAAATTGCCGGATCTTAAACGGATTTTTAAAGCTTTTGGCTTAAAAAAACCTGAAAATAGAGGAGTTATTAGGCTTGAAGACTTCAATAGAAAAGTGGGACGTCTTGTTAACGGCACGCGTCAAAGTTCTTTCGAACTTGAAGGTAATGTGGATATCAAACCAACTATATTTCTGAGAGAAAGAATAGCATTACAAGAGGATGAAAGCCCTGATTGGGACAGCTTAAATAATTTTAGTATGGAAATTTTGCAAGAAATAATTCCAGAAATTTACCCTGAGCTCCAACTTATTAATCAAGAAAATCACAATGAGTCAGCTGAAGATTAGCCATTATATAAATGTGTTATTTTCTGAAGGAACAGCATGGGAACACAAGAAAATATTACCTTCTGAAAATATACGGCCCAGGCAAATACTCGCATACTCTTGGATCAAGAGGTGTATATTGGCTATTCCGACAATCTGCATTTTATTGTTTTTAAAGAACGGTTTCACAACAGATTTTATGAATTATGTGATGACCGCTCTATCTATTTTTATTGGACTATTTACAAATCTTATCATCATACTTTACCAACGATTTCCCAAAAAAGGGGAGTCGCAGAACGTAAGTCATCAAGAGGCTATTAATACTATTAAAATAAAGAATTTTATAAGGCAATTTACATTTGTTACTGGAAAAAATCTTTTGATTGCTACAATAGTAATTGTACTCTTGTCCGTTTTTATGCTCTTTAAAAGTTTAGCGACCCTAAATTTTTATGAATATACCTTCGTTGAGAAACGTGCCGATGTAAATGCAAAGTCATTTGTGCTATTTACTAAATGTTTGATTGCCGTTCCAATACGCTTATTAATAATTTACGGTCTTATTGATTTTAGTTTGTTGCTGCTATATTCGCTTGGTTCGTTATTCTCTTTTCTAAAAGGAGAATACAAGTGATTTAATAACAACGCATTATAAATAGATTTTTATATTCTTTCAGAAACGCGCTAAGGCTAAACATATTTAGATATCGTAGCCATATTGGATTTGTGAAAGCATGAATTACTTAAAACTATATTTAACGGTTACGAATAATTTCCTGCTCTTTAAAACCTAATCACACCAAACTACCACTAGTATGTTGGGGTAACGCATTGGCTCTTGTGACTTAACTCCATGTAATTAACACACTTCGTGTGCAGTCACTACGTAGCCGCGCGATTAATGATAAAAAATAAAGTTTTACTGGCTGCTATTATACTTTAGAAACCTTATCTGAACAAAATGCTCGACAAAATATCAGATTTTTTCAAAGACATAAAAGAAAGACTATCTAATCCTTTTTTATCGTCATTCATTATCGCTTGGAGTATTTTCAATTGGCGTATTGTAGTCGGATTAGTATTTTATAAACAGTCGGAACTTCATGTTGACGGATACCATTCATACATCGACTTAATAATCCGTAACACCAATCTTCTTTTTAATTTATTCTTCCCGGTTATTTCAGCACTAACCTACACGCTCATTTTTCCTTTTTTCAGAAATTGGATTCTTATAGCCGGAGCTTGGTATAAGACATGGGGTAATCGAAAACTGCTTGACGTATCTAAATCAGGTAGTATATCTGTCTTAAAGTACATGGCTTTAAGAGAAAAGTACCTAGCCAGTATTGAGCAATTCGTTACTCTAGCAAAGAGTGAGAGTCAATATATTGAT
This sequence comes from uncultured Mucilaginibacter sp., assembly GCA_964277815.1. Classification (GTDB taxonomy): domain Bacteria; phylum Bacteroidota; class Bacteroidia; order Sphingobacteriales; family Sphingobacteriaceae; genus Mucilaginibacter. The sequence continues at coordinate 3,402 of CAXYKR010000454.1, forward strand.
GAGAATTTTGAATTAAAAAAAAATGTTACGAGTTTAACTGCCGAATTGAAACAACTTCAGAGTGTAATTGACAATTGGGAAAATATTAACTCGAAGCGTAGATTAAATGGCCAATGGTCAATTGAGTTCAAAAAGACCAGTAAAAGTTTTGAAGATAGAACAGAAGACTTCATTGTTGATGCCTTGATATCGAATGGAAAGATAACTTTAGAAGTCTCTCCCAGGCAATTTACTTATTCGAGAGTAATAGACGTCAACGAAATAGCTTCAAACGGAAAAATAATTTACCTAAGCGTGCAATCAAGTCACTCACAACTTCCATATGCCCATTGGATACTAAAAAAGAAGACTGAAGATAACTTGTTCGATCGTGAAATTTATACTGGGTCAGACAGTTTTGGTAATAAAATTACTTTGGAGAAAAAGTAAAATTCAGTTCGTATGCTTACACAAATACATCTGGCTAGCGACAGTGTTGCTTTATGCTTTATTTTTTATACCCCTTATTTAGCGCAAGTCTCACTGCGGTTGCATGAAAGATGAGTCTGGCTTTTGCGCGTTAGCCGGATATTTCAAAATAGGATTTGCAAAATCCCATTAAAATAAAATTTGCACTAAAAAAAGCAATAATCTCTGAAATGCCTTATCTACATTTTCGCGTGGCGAAGTATCGCATTCACCTCTAATTCGCTAGCGCCTAGTTTCACGGCAATAAGAGCCTGCAGTTCCAATTGCGCTGCTTGTCTCTTTTTAAAGGTCGATAGATTATACAGTGCTCTGGCTATCAACACCATGATGATAAAACCTACGATGGCCATTGCTGCGCCAAAAAACTCCATGACGTAAATCGCCAATGCTCCACTAAATAATAACATGAGGTAAATATCTTATAAAATTTATAGGTATCCATTCGGCATGTGTATTTTAACCTAACGTGGGTATGTCGGGTAATCAAAAGCACTATCTATTCCGGCTACAGCTAACCAAATCCGCACTCACTCAAGTAAACATCACCCATCACCACGCTTTGCTTCTTCCACGTAGTCGACCCACAACTGCACAATTGCCCTTAAATCCTGCAAGGTTACCGATTGCTGCAGTACGTTTGCTGTTGCCCCGATACCAAAAAAATGAACTTCGTTTTGGGAGATCCAGCCGATGTAGATTTCTGACTTCACCGTTTGTTTTTCTACGTCAAAGTCTCCGCCGTTAATGTTGTGGTCCAGAATAGCGATTACCTCTTCCAAACTTTCTCTGTCTATGGAGGTAGCCAAAAAATCTGCTACAGCACTGCCGGTGGCCACCGGTAGTGTGCGGTGGTGCAAATTTAATATCCAAAAACGAACGTTATATTTTACTAATACATCAACCATCTGCATCAAAACTTAAAATATACGTCTAAATAGGTTACCCCATCCACCAAAACAAATACCCCAACAGCAACAGCGCCACAAACCCAACCAGGTAGTACTTTAAATTTTCGCCTTTGCCGCGGATGCCGTCATCTATAACACACGGTATAGTAGGGTCGCGGGGAGGTATGTGGGCACATAGGTACCAGCAGGGGCAGAGTGGTCAGATTTTTTTATACGACTGGGTTTCGGTATCATACATTTCATGGTCAGTAATTTTGCCGGCTCTGTTCCAGCGTTTTATTTCTACCCGGCGGCCTGCCTTGTAGGTGGCTTCATATTCGGGAGAGCCGTCTTCGTACCAACTCAGGCTTTGGCTGTCGGGTTTGGTTAGTCCGTTTTCGTACTCATTAAAGCTTCGTTTTTGCCCGCTTTCATAATACGAAACAATCTCTCCATCAATATGGCCTTCATTATTGTACATGTGGCTACCATGCAGGTTACCCGAGGGGAAGTACTCTTTCCAGGTGCCCACTTTTCTACCCTTACTGTAATGTTTTTCGGTTTTGAGCTGGCCATTGTCGTGCCACTCGCGCAGCAGGCCGTCGGGTTTGTCGTTTATATAAAACCCCTCGCTGCGCAGTATTTGATTGTCGTGATACTCCTTTACCAGGCCGTTCCGCATATGCTGGTGCAGGGGGCTGTTAGGGTTAATGAGTTTTGGTGTCAGCAGTATAGCTTTATCGTCTTCGTCCCAGTGGTTGAGCAGGTTGCGCATTTGCCAGGGATAAAGGCGCGTGGCCAGGGCCTCGGCATCAAAATGCGAGTCGTCGTGTGTTGGGATGTATTGAGTAATCAGCGCCAACGGAGGGATAATACCCAATTTGTTGTAAGCCGCCATTTTATGGTGCCCGTCCAGTATAAAATTGTCCGAGTAGTTGTGATGCGGCGCGTAGTATGCGCGTACCACCAGTACCCAAGGCCGCGCCCCGTCCGCAATCTGCTCTTCAAAATACCGAACCCTTGCCTCATCTATTTCGTTAAGCGGGCGGGTGGCCACATAGCGGTCGGCCCCGCCGGGATATTCCCAGGATGAGGTAAAATCCACCAGCCCGGCGTTAGTTTCGTCCGTTTGATGCTTCTGGCAAAAAGCTTTATAGTCGCGCTTAAGCTGCCCGGCGCGGGCCAGTTCAACAGGCTGCGGGTATTGGGTATACCAGGCATAGTTAACCAAACGGCCATCCGAAGCGGTATAGCCCAGCTCTTCGCTGGTTTTGCTGGCCCTAAAGTCCAGGTCGTACTCGCCGTTGGCAAACAAACCCAGCAGCGGCTTAAGCACTTCGTAAAGCTCCTGTTCGCGGTCGGTAAAATCATCGTATAGGTTAGCTGTAATCTGGGCGTGCATCTCCTCGCGTTCGGCCGGTGTGAGGGGCATCATGCAAAGTAACTCGGCCACCGAGCCGCCATTATCCGGCCAAATCATAGAAACCGGCTTGTTAATTTTAAGGTAACACGCCACGCTGCTGGTTGCTACCGCAATCTGGCCCGTGCCGTTGGTAATATTAAATTTCATAGTTGATGGCTCCAGCCCCCCAACCCCCTGAAGGGGGAGCAGGAGACTTGATAGAATTATCTTTCCCGAAAGGTAGTACTTTTTAGGGCTTGGTGAGGAATTCTGAAGATTCAATAATTCTGTAAATTCTGATTCTAACTTCCTTTAAGCACCGCCCAGCTAATCGAAAACTCCCCCTTTAGGGGGCTGGGGGGCAAAAGCGCAAAGGCCCGCTGTTGCGCCCGGGCCAGCGTGGGGTTTGTGCGGTAGTGAGGTGATCGCAACAGCTAGGCGTTTTTGTTTCTTTTGAGGCTATGTCAAAAGAAATAGCCTCTCCGGCAATGAGGAGACTGCCGTAAGTTTCAAAGGCACATACCAAAGTCCAACCCGCACAAACACTTTAAGCCTGCCTGGCAGACAAACCTGTCCTAAAGAGATGGCTTCGTACCTCGCCATGACGCGGCGGGTTAAGTCGCTCATTCACTCATTCAAAATTCGCTCATTGGCTTCCATTCACTCATTCAAAACTCACTTATTTGCTTCTATTCGTCACAAAAAAGTTACACCCTCAGGTTGTAAAAACAAGGTTTTTTGGCTGTTTTAGGCCTTTTTTAAGTCATTTTTGGTGATGTGGATAATTTTTGCAAAACCATTTCCGGGGTTTGCGCTTAATGGAGTGTGATTTATGAAAACTCATCTATTATGAAAATTAACTTTACCAAACTGGCCCTCACCTTAGGAGTGGCGGGCCTGGCAACTGCCGCCTCAGCGCAGAGTATGTATTCCGACACCAGTAAACGTTTTGATAAACGCAGCTTCCGCACCTGGTCTATCGGACTAAACGGCGGTATGTTAACTCATTACACACCGTTTAACGGCCCAAGTAACGGCGATTTTGCTACACCGCAAGAGCGTTGGGGTTACGGGGGTTACATCAAAAAGCAAATTGTACCTGGCTTTGGTATCCAGGCCGATTTCTTGGGTGGCCGCGTAAAAGGTTTCCGTTCAAACCAATTGCCAACCGGTAGCGCTGCACAAAACAACAGCGATTTCCGTACTAAAATTGAGTGGTCGGCTTCGTTAAGCGGTAATTTTACCGTAGCTAACCTAAGCTTAAACCAAAAACGTAACATCTTGTCGCCATACTTAACCGGTGGTGCTGGTTATATGTCGTTCAGCCCGGCAGTAAATAACGTACCAGGTGCCGACGGACAAGGTTACCGCCGCAACTGGTTTGTACCGGTAGGCGCTGGTTTTAAATTTGGTTTGGCCAAGTTTGTTAACCTCGATTTAGGATACACCGTATACTTCATGAAAACCGGCCGTTTTGACGGTGTGCGCACCTCAACCAACGACCGTTTCTCGTACGCTCACGCTGGTTTAGAGTTTGCCCTGGGCAAACGCGGAACTTCGCAACTGCAAAACTTCAGTCCGATTGCTGCCATCCGCGAGGAAAGTGCTGCCGAGAGTGCTGAGCTGAGAAGAATGCTGTCAACTGCTGAGCAAAATGCTGCCCGCGACCGTGAACAATATGCCCGCGATATGGGTGATGATGATGGCGATGGCGTAGCTAACAAATTTGACAAATGTGCCGGTACTCCTGCTGGTACAGTGGTTGATGGTTCTGGCTGTCCGTTAAAAGTACCTGCTCCGGTAATCCGCGAGAAAGTGGTAATTACCGAGGCCGACCGTCGTGTTGTAGGCGAGGCTATCAAAAACCTGGAGTTTGAATTAGGTAAAGCTACCATCAAAGAAAGATCATTCCCGACTTTGGACCGTGTTGCGGCCCTGTTGATGGAGAAAGATTTTGGTTTGAAATTAGCCGGCCACACTGATAATACCGGTTCGATGGAACTGAACATGCGTTTATCAAAAGAGCGTGCTGAAGCTGTTAAAACTTACCTGGTAGAAAAAGGTGCTAACGCATCACGCATCGAAGCTACCGGTTATGGTCCAACTCAGCCTATCGCATCTAACAAAACTGCCGAAGGCCGTCAGAAAAACCGTCGTGTAGAGTTTACCTTGTTGTAAGCAACACCAAAGCAGAGCGGGGCAGTTTATAGTCTGCTCCGCCCTGATTGTGATTTTGAATAAAGTTAAGTGATTATGCAAGCCGGCTCTGGTAAAACAGGGCCGGTTTTTTGTTGATGTATAAGTCCGGGAGTTAAGCTAATTAGCGAATGAGTGAATGATAGAATGAGTGATTGAAAGCCAATGAGTGAATGATAGAATGAGTGAATGGAAGCCAATGAGCGAGTTTTGAATGAGTGAATGAGCGAATAGCAGGTCGAACTTTTATCCTGGTACTTGGTTCTTGTATCTTGGTTCTTGGCTCTCTCCCCGCCCAGTCATCCTATGTTTGTGAAGAGTTATTAAGGATTAGATATTTAAGAGTAGATTTAAAGTAGAAGAAAAAGGGTAAAGAGAAAAGATTAAGATCTGTCATTGGCTGTAGGAAGCCGTTCGGCATG
>CAXYKR010000455.1:0-4782 GCA_964277815.1 uncultured Mucilaginibacter sp.
CAAAGTGAACCATACCGTAGCAGCACACAAGCTTTTCCCGGCCTTGCTGCAACACCCGGATAAAACGGCCGCCCAAGTAGCCGAAGACTTAAACCTGCTAATTAGCGAAGACAGCAACGAGTTAGACTTATTTATCCAGGAAGCCCTGGCAAAATACCCAGATAAAATAGTTGAATACCAAAAAGGTAAAAAAGGCGTATTAGGATTGTTTATGGGCGAAATCATGAAACGCTCTAAAGGCAAAATCGACCCGCAAAAAACAAATCAGCTTTTAATTAAAGCGTTACAAGCAAAACAATGAAAAAACACTTTTTAACATACGGCCTGCCACTTTTATTGAGCTTTTATGCTTGTAAAGATAAATCAGGCTTTACCATTGAAGGTAAAATTGATAACCCGGGCGAGGTGAAAAAAGCCTATTTACTGCGTGCCGACACCTCGCAGGTAAGCGTAATTGACTCGGCCGAATTGAAAGACGGCAGTTTCAAGTTTAAAAACCAGTCGGCCGCGGCCAACCTGTTTAAGCTTCGCATCGGCAGTTCAATTTATGATTTGATTGCAGAAAACGGCGATAACATCACCTTCGAAACCAATCTGAACGATCAGGCGCATACCTACAAAATTGAAGGTTCGCAGGAATCTGAGAAAATTAAAGAGTTTAACACTTTCAGTAATGCCTTTGGCGAAAAGAACGCCCAGTTGGTTTCGGAGTTCCAGAGCAAGGCACAAGGTGTAAAAAACCAGGACTCATTGCTAAAGGTATACCAGCCGGTTTTAGAAAAAAACATGGCCGGTTACAGCGAACAGGTCATTAAGTTTGTGAACGACAATAAAAACTCATTAGCAGCTTTTTATGCCGCTATGTCGTTAGACCCCTATAAATATGAGCAGCAACTGGTGAGTTATGCCGACGACATTAAAGGCAAGTTTAAAGACAACGCCCCGGTGCAGCAATTCATCAGGCAGATGGAAGCAGCCAAACCGTTATCTATCGGCCATGAGGCGCCGGATTTTACCATCAAAACTATCGACGGCAAATCAGTAAAGTTGTCTGACTATAAAGGCAAATATGTTATGCTTGATTTTTGGGCCTCATGGTGTGGGCCTTGCCGCCAGGAAAACCCGAATGTAGTGCGCCTGTACAACCAGTTTAAAAGTAAAGGACTTAACATTCTGGGCATATCACTGGATGAAGATAAAGCGGCCTGGCAAAAAGCTATTAATGATGATAAACTAACTTGGCAGCATGCCTCGGATTTGCAAAAATTTGAAGGACCAACCGAGAAACTTTATCATATTGAGGCCATTCCATCGAATTTTGTGATAGATCCGCAAGGAAAAATCATCGCTAAAAATATCACCGGTCAAAACCTGGAGGAGTTTTTTAATAAAACCTTTGCTCAACTTTAAGCAAATATTAAGCTTTAACAATTTATTAACAATGGTTTAACCATTTTCTTTTGTATTGCCTGTACATTTGTTTCAAAATTCGACCTGATGAGCACTACTGCAAAACAAAAGATACTTATTGTTGATGACGAGCCGGATATTTTAGAGCTTATCGAATACAATTTAAAAAAAGAGGGCTACCAGGTTTATTTAGCCCACAACGGCCAGGAAGCTGTAGCCGAAGCAAAAAAGGTATTGCCTGATTTGATTGTACTGGACATCATGATGCCTAAGATGGATGGCATTGAAGCTTGCCGCATTATGCGTACCATGCCCGAGTTTAAAAACACCTTTATGGTATTTTTAACTGCCCGCAGTGAGGAGTACTCAGAAATTGCCGGTTTTAACGTAGGTGCTGATGATTACATTGCCAAACCTATTAAACCCCGTGCATTGGTTAGCCGCATAAACGCTATTTTACGCCGCAATGCCGGTCCGGACGAAGTGTCTGACAACAAACTGGAAGTTGGAGATTTGGTGATTGACCGCGAAAGCTACCTGGTTTACCAAAACGGTGTTAAGGTAGTGCTGGCCAAAAAAGAGTTTGAGCTTTTATATTTGTTAGCCTCAAAACCTGGCAAGGTTTACACCCGCGATGTTATTCTGAAAAATATTTGGGAAGACTCCGTAGTGGTGACCAATCGTACCATCGATGTTCACATCCGCAAACTGCGCGAAAAGCTGGGCGAAAACTACGTTTCAACAGTTAAAGGTGTAGGTTATAAATTTGAATATGCATAATTAATACATACTCGTTAATTAAAATTTTTGAAGCTTCTCTGTTAAACAGGGGAGCTTTTTTTGTTTACAGTGCACTTTACTACCTGTTATCTAAGCTAAATCCTTATTTGTGCGTCAAATCCTGTACACATAAAAGCTCTTTTAAGCATCCGGTGCGATGATGAGCCGTTTCTGAATAAATACACGGTTTCAAAATGCCCGTTTGAGCAAATTTTATCCACATCGTGGCATTGTTACCGGGCAGGCTTTTAAGTTTTCAATAAAAATAAGTAGGTTTGGAGGTGAACATGATTAAATCTTTACAACTGAACTAAAAACATGAGTTTATTTATTAAAAAATCCATTCAGTCGTTGCTGGCAGCATCGGCCGAGTCGGATAAAAGTTTGAAGCGTACGCTCGGGCCTACCGCGTTGATAGCCCTGGGTATTGGTGCTATCATTGGTGCCGGTTTATTTGTGCGCACCGCAGCAGCGGCTGGCGGCAATGCCGGTCCGGCGGTTACTATTTCGTTCATCATTGCTGCCGTGGGTTGTGCGTTGGCCGGCTTGTGTTATGCCGAGTTTGCCAGTATGATACCTATTGCCGGTAGTGCTTACACCTATTCTTATGCCACTATGGGCGAGTTTATTGCCTGGATTATTGGCTGGGATTTGGTGCTCGAATATGCCTTAGGCGCTGCTACGGTTGCTATAGGCTGGTCGCAGTACCTGAACGATTTACTCATGACGTTCTTTAACACCTCCATACCTTATGAATGGAGTCACTCCCCTTTTCAGATTTCTCCAACCGGTGTGCATGGTATCGTTAACATACCAGCCATCATCATTATTCTCCTGTTAACCATGCTGTTAATTCGCGGCACTGCCGAGTCGGCCGTGGTAAACAATATCATTGTGTTGGTTAAGGTAGCTATCGTTTTACTGATTATCGGTTTCGGCTGGCAGTTTATCAACCCGGCAAACCATACGCCTTACATGATTCCGGCTGATGCAGGGAGCGTTACCCTGAACACCGGTGTAGTACATAATTATGCTGATGCAGCCAACCATGGTTGGTTTGGTGTTTTGCGTGGTGCCAGTATTGTATTCTTTGCCTTTATTGGTTTTGATGCCGTATCAACTGCCGCTCAGGAAGCTAAAAATCCGCAAAAAGATATGCCGGTAGGTATTTTATTATCCTTGGTTATCTGTACTGCATTATACATTCTGTTCTCGCACGTTTTAACCGGTATAGCATCTTATAAAGAGTTTTTATCGCAAGGTTCTGAGGCATCAGTTTCTTACGCCATCCGTCACCACATGCCTGGATATGAGTGGTTGGCTAAACTGGTAACTGTAGCCATTTTGGCCGGTTTCTCTTCGGTAATCCTGGTGATGCTAATGGGTCAGACCCGCGTATTCTATACCATGAGTACTGACGGTTTGGTACCTCCGGTGTTTTCAAAATTGCACCCTAAGTTCCGTACGCCTTACAAATCACAATGGTTGTTCTTTGTGTTTGTATCGTTATTTGCCGGCTTTGTACCCGACAGCGTGGTGGGCGATATGGTGAGTATCGGTACTTTATTTGCCTTTGTACTGGTTTGCTTGGGTATATTCATCCTGCGTAAAACCGACCCTAACATTAACCGTCCGTTCAAAACGCCTTTGTATCAAATTGTATGTCCACTGGGTGCCATCGTATGTTTATTTATGATTGCCAGCGAGGGCTGGGAAAATTGGGCACGTTTAATTGTTTGGTTAATTATCGGCTTTATTATTTATTTTGGTTACAGTGTAAAACACTCTAAAGTACGCCGCGGTGATGACAAAGCACCAATGGATCCGCCAAATCCAATGTATGTTGAATAACACTAATGGTACGCTATACACAAAAAGGTTCTGCCCCATAGGCAGAACCTTTTTGCTTTTTGTTCCTTTTGTTAACCGTACTATTATAACAGCTGTTTAATGAAGGCCGACCGTAACTTGTGGATATTGGTACTGATATGCGTGATTAACTCGATGGGGTTCGGCATCATTGTACCTTTACTTTACGACTACGGCAAAAAGTTCGGCCTTACCGAACAAACCGTCGGCATCCTTACGGCATCGTTCTCGATTGCCCAGTTTTTTGCCACGCCGCTATTAGGCTCGCTGTCCGACAAATGGGGCCGCAAACCTTTGCTGGCTATCAGCTTGGCAGGCACCTGCTTATCGTTCCTGGTCTTCGGACTAGCCCAAAACCTATTGATGCTGTTTGCCGCCCGTATACTGGATGGGATTACAGGCGGTAATATTTCGGTAGCTCAGGCTATGGTATCAGACACCTCATCGTCCGAAGACCGGGCAAAAAAGTTTGGCATACTCAGTTCGGCGTTTGGCTTTGGCTTTGTTTTGGGTCCGGCTCTGGGCGGGTTATTGAGCAAACTCGGTCTGCAGGTCCCTTTCTTTTTTGCAGCAGGCATTGCGCTCATTGGCACTATACTGGCTACTTTTGTACTTAAAGAAACCAAGCCCAAAGCTGACGGAGAGAAAGAACAATCCCAAAAGCAGCATAGCTTTAATTTTAAATCGCTGATAACGGCCTTAAAAATTCCGGTGGTAGGTACC
>CAXYKR010000456.1:0-4693 GCA_964277815.1 uncultured Mucilaginibacter sp.
TGATGAGTTTAAGAAACAAGGTGGCCCCTTAGAAATATTGCAGCTGTGGGTTAACCTGCCTGCTCGCCTCAAAATGTCTGAACCTTTTTATGTTGGTAAGCAGCGAGATGAGATACCTACGTTGGAATTATATAAAGGCCAGGTGGAAGTGAGCCTGGTTTCGGGCGAGTGGGAGGATACGAAAGGCGCGTTCGAATCTGACGGTATCTTTTTAAGTGTCATTAAATTTAAAGCTGGTACTCATTTACAGGTTCCGGTGCCTGAAGAGCATAACGTATTCTTTTATGTGATTGCAGGAGAGTTGTTGGTTAATGAGACAAAAGTTAAGGCCCTGCATTTAGCCGAATTCAATCATGATGGTAACGAGTTAAGCATTGATGCGCAAACCGATGCTGTTTTATTACTTGGTCATGCCATGCCATTGAACGAGCCTGTAGTATCGCAAGGGCCATTTGTAATGAATACCCAGCAAGAGATTGCCCAGGCTTATCAGGACTACAACGATGGTAAGTTTGGAAGCTGGGACGAGTAGCTATTTCTGTACTTAAATTTAAAACAGCTCATCTTACACCGCCGGATTTTGTCCAAATTAAATAAACTTTTGTACCCATGCAGGGTTGTATACTTTTGACAATCCTGCACTTACTAATTTTATGACAGCATCAAAATATCTGCCGGCAGCGCCCCTCAACAAAAAAACTGTAGTGATAACCGGAGCCACCAGTGGCATCGGTCGGGCTACCGCTTTAGAGTTTGCACGTTATGGTGCCAAAGTGGTGTTGGCTGCCCGTCAAAAAGAAGCCTTGGACGAGATGGTTGACCTTTGCGACCGCTTGGGCGGCAAGGCTATTGCCGTGGTAACCGACGTTACAGATGCCGAGTCGGTAGCACGGTTGGCCAAGGACGCCTGCATTTTTGGTGGTAGTTTAGATGTTTGGGTTAATGTGGCAGGTTTGGGTGCCTTAGGTGAGTTTACCACCATTCCTATCGAGGTGCACAACCAAATTATTAAAACCAATTTGTTAGGCTACATCAACGGTGCACACGCTGCCGTTACCTATTTTAAAAAGCAAAAGCGCGGGGTGCTGATTAATTTAAATTCGGTAGGGGGGTATGTGGCTTTCCCGTATTCGGTTTCGTACACAGCCAGTAAATTCGGGTTGCGTGGTTACTCTGAGGCATTACGGGCCGAATTGAACGATTGTCCGGGTATACATATTTGTGATGTTTTTCCGGGTTTTGTAGATACGCCCGGGCCAAGCCATGCCGCTAACTATACCGGCAAGGTACTAAAACCGGCTCCTCCGGTAGTGCCTACATACAAAGTAGCGCACACGGTTGTAATGCTGGCGCAGAATCCTAAAAACTCGGTAATGTTGGGCAGCTCGGCTTACTTGGCCAGATTTAGCCAGTGGTTGTCGCCAACACTTACCCGTTTGGCCTCTACCAAGTTTATTAAAATGTATCTTAAAAATGCCGAACCTGCTCCCGTAACTAACGGTAGTATATTTGAGCCAACCCGTCAGGATAATAAAATATCAGGCGGGTATACTTCCAAAAAAGTGAGCAACAAAAAGGTGGCCCGTGCTGCCGGTATTGCCGGTGTGGTGGCGGGTGCTTTATATCTGCTTAAAAAAATTAGTTAGTTAAGCTGTAAGGCAATAAGCTTTAATTCGTGTTCGGTAATTTCTTCAGGTACGTTAAACTGCCTCATAATCAACTCCTGGCCGAGCGTAACACATCCGTGAGCGGTTTTTATAATGACGTTTTCGTTGTTTAGATAATGGTCTTTGTAGTTGCCGATAGTGGGATTGAAAGAAGATAAACGGATTAGTAATTCGACGATGGCGTACGTGGGAAGGTCATTTTTTGACATGCGGCAAAGGTGACTTAATCTTTTGGTGATGTATAATTAACAATTTGTTAACGAATAAACTTTGTCTTAACATTCAATTTATAGTGTAGATTTGTGCCGGTAAATTGAGCTATTGTTATCACCCTAATGCTGCTAAAAATTCATGAATAGTTTTTTGTCCAAACTAATGCCGAGTAACGACCACGTATTTTATGGTTTGTTTAACAAGGCGGCGAGTAACAGTGTTGCCATGGCTAAGTTGTTAAACACAGCTATCGATGGCGAGTGGTTGCCCGAGCAAAAAACAGAATTTGCACAAATTGGCAGATTAAAAGCGCAATCGGCCGATTTAAAACGCCAGGTATACGCTGTATCAGGCAAGGCGTTGATTTCTCCTTTCGAGCGTAACGATATGTATGCGCTGGTGTCAGCCATCAATGGTTTTTCGGATTATATAGACTCGTCAGCCCGTCGTATTAACCTGTACTCTATCGACTCTATCACGATGCCGATACGCCAGCTTTGTAAAATTGTATTAAGCTGTGCTACCGAGTTGGAAACCTGCGTAGTAGCGTTAAAAGATTTGCATAACGGTCAGGTGATTGTCGACAGTTGTAACCGCATCAAGCAATTGGAGCACGAGGCGGACATGGTTTACGACAAAGCCTTTGCTATACTCAATAACGAGGAAAAAGATACCTTCCGTCTGATTAAATACGGCGAAATATTAGGGTCGTTGGAGCGTACTACTGATAAATGCGAACAGGTAGCTTATGTGGTAGAGAGCATCCTGGTAAAAAATAGCTAATTGCTTAAAGCTTCCCGTATTTACGATAGTAGGCCATGGTTAAGTAAATCATGCGGTTATAAGTCAACAGGCCCTGTGGCTGGTTGTTGGCCTTTAAAAAATTGTCGTAAAACAGTCCGGTTACCACACTTATTTGGTTTTCATAATGCTCCCAGTATAAACGGTCGGTTTTCAGGTCGTTTTTAACGGGTTGTGATATTTGTTTTTTTAATTGGTTAAACATAACCGTATCGCGCCTGCGTACTTGCCGCATAAACTCCTGCATGGCCAGGTAATAGGCAGAGTAACGCGTTAATTCGTCTGCAGATTGTTTGGCCGCCAGAAATCCTATAAAATTAGCCTCGTCTTCGCGCGCAAATCCCATTTGGTGTGCCATCTCGTGGCAGGCGGTAACCGGGGTATTAATTAAGGGCATCTGGTAATTTACCTGCGCCTCACCCGTAAACGGATTAAAATAGCCGGAAGTAGCCATATAATTGAGTAAAGGCGTAAACAATGACGACTTTGCCGTTGGGTGGTAAGTTTTTAATGGCGCAAACTGATATGTTAAATTCTTAACAGCGTCTGACGCCAAGGCAAAATAATCCGGCTTGGCTGTACCGGTGAGTACTGATTGCTTATACACGCGTTGTGCAGTGTTGGTGCTGTCAATCAGCAAACGCGTTACGCGGGTCAGTTCGGTTAAGTCATATTCCTGCTGAGGCAGATTAAGCAATACCGCGGCCGGTGGCCTAAAATAATTTAATCCCCAAAGTAGATAAAACGCAAAGGCAAAAAGCTGAAAGCCGATAATAAGTCGCATGATGCTTACCGGGATAAGATAAAACGCCTTTGCCAGCAACTGGCGAATGAATTTGAAAACGGAATAAATCAGGTAAACAATGAGTACCAGGTAAAACAGGTCGCCCAAACTTAATGGCAGCCAGCTAAGCAAAAAGTTGCGGGTGGCGCCCATGGCAGGGTATAGGCCTTCGGCATAATAGGCCTCTATCCATTGCGGATAGTTGCCTAACCAAAAAATCAAAAACAGCACCAGTGTAAGCGTAATGAGGGCAATGCCGTATGCTTTGCGGTTGTAGTTTACTGTTTTTAAGTCTCGGCTCATGCGGCAAAATAAGCGAGGTTAAGTTAATAATCAAATACCAGTAACCTTAAGGTGTTAAATAGATTGGCATAAGCTATCTTTTAGCAACTGTTTGTTGTTGAATTTTTAGCGATTGATTAAAATGTTATTATGATTGTTAATAAAAACAAATTTTTAATAACTGTTTTATATTAAAATGCGCATTTTTGTCGTTATAGACCGGATGTTAAAATTTACGTGGAAACGGAACTTTTTGTGGGCAGTACTTATTTTAGTGTTGGAGATTGCCGCTTATGCCCAAAACAAACGGGACGACCGTAAATATGTTGCCGGGCATTTGCAAAGCAGCTTAAATAACGAAACTTCGGGCATCGCGGCTTCATCCATCCATCCCGACATTTACTATATTCATAACGATAGCGGCGACACCAGCCGTTTCTTTGCCATTAATGCCGAAGGTGCCTTAAAAGGAATTTTTTATTACCCGCCTGCCGATAAATCTTACCTGGGTGCCAAAGACTGCGAAGACATTGCCGTTGGCCCTGGTCCGGTAGAAAAAAAGAGTTACGTATACGTAGCCGACATTGGCGACAATGCCGAGATTAACAAATTTGTGACCATCTACCGTGTGCCCGAACCCGGCATACCTGCCAAAGCTGAGGCCAATACTAACGTAAAGAGCGATGCCTTGTTCGTAAAATACCCCGACGGTGCAAAGGATGCCGAAACGCTGATGATTGACCCGATTGAGAAACTGATTTATATCGTTTCCAAACGGCACAAAGATGTAGGTGTTTATACCGCTCCGCTTAATTTCAAAGCTAACGACACGGTAATGCTAACCAAACGTTGCATGTTGCATTTTAGAGGACTGCAACCTTTTAAGTGGATTGTAAGCGGCGATATATCTAAAGATGGCAGCCAGGTCATACTAAAAAGTTATAGC
>CAXYKR010000457.1:0-18775 GCA_964277815.1 uncultured Mucilaginibacter sp.
GCCTGCGAAGGCTTAACCTTTTCTGTCCATACGTAGCGGTATTTGGGTTCGTAGCTATTTACGGACCCCTCACATTGGGTAACAATACGGCCATCGCGGTTACGTACGGTTGCTTTATAAGTATAAGCTACAAACTTTGATTGCAGATCGAGCACTTTATCAGTACACTCAAACTCTACAGCCAGTCCGTAAAGGTTCATCAGTTTTTCGGCACCTGGTTTTAACAAGGTTGGTTTTTGCACACCCGGTACTACACCGTAGTCCTGGTCTTTCACCAACACCTCTTTGGTAAACGCAATTAAAGCGTTACGCATCTGTGCCATGTGTGTAATAGATGATTGCATCTCATCTGTAATTGTTGTTAACTCAAACGTGTCCATCTATCTTTTAAATTTTTAATTTACTTTTTACACCGCAGCACACCTTGTAACTGCTGTAATTGTAACTCAAGTTTCAACGTTTTGCCGTAGCCGCTAAGCCGGCATTTTAACTGTTAACAGGTTGATTGCTAATCAGTATTAACTATTGAGCAAAGCTTGTACCCTACCCCGTTTTTATGCTAAAAAGGCAGATAATAATCATCTCTAAAATCTTCCTTTTAAGCACCATATTTCAACTCCAAAGAAATGTGCCTCTATTCATTTTAAAAGGCCTTTTTTCTTGTTAATCAAAGTTACAAATTAAAATTTAAATACTAAAAATATTAGCATTGTTTTTTATAAAATAATTACTCTGATTACCAACAGATTACAAAGCGCATATTAAGTCACAATGGCAGTAATTTAACAACACTTTTGGCAGAGTAAAATCAAACCTATTAAAGCGCTCATTTTTGGCAGATGAGAAAGAATTAGGCAACCGTTTTGTTTACTCGTCAACCTTGTAAAGCGTAGCTGTACAAATACCAATTGCAACAGAACTATTACCGCCTATATTTGTCATTAAAGCCATATCTTATTATTTACCACCGCAACTCTAAGCTGCATGATTAAAACTGTTTTTATCACCAGTACCGAGCCGTATAGCGGCAAATCCATCGTTTCGCTCGGCCTTATTAATATGCTTTTAGGCAAAGCGCAAAAAATCGGTTTCTTTAAACCAATTGTAAGCCGCCGCGCCGAGGAGCACAAAAGCGACCATATACAAACGGTGCTTCGCTATTTCGACCTGCCCATCAGTTACGATGAGGCTTATGCCTTTAGCTGGCAGGAAGCTATGCAGCAAAGCGAAAACGAAAGCCAGGGCGAGATGATTGATACCATCATCCGTAAATACAAGCAACTGGAAGACAAATATGATTTTACCGTAATTGAAGGTAGCGACTACCAGGGAGATGGTACCGCATTTGAGTTTGATGTAAACGCCTCGATTGCCAAAAACCTGGGGGCGCCTATTATTGCGGTAATCTCGGGCGAAAATAAAACTACGGCGCAAATTGTAAACGCGGCTATCACCGTGATACGCAATTTTGAAAGCCGCGAAATACAGGTTCTGGCACTAGTAGCCAACAAGGTAAGCAGCGACCAGATTGATGATGTACGAGAGCTGTTGAACGCGCAGCTGTCAGATGCTATCATCATTGCCATCATCCCGACCATGCGGGGATTACTGGCCCCTACCATGAAAGAGATTTGCGAGGAACTGCCCGACAGCAAACTACTCTTTGGCAAAGACCGCCTCAGCAACCAAGTCGACAATTTTGTAACCGGGGCTATGCAGGTACCCAACTTTTTAAACTTTGTTAAAGAGAACGTACTGATTATTACTCCCGGCGACCGCGGCGATATCATTATTGCGGCGTTACAGGCTAACTTGTCTACCAGCTATCCTTCTATAGCCGGCATTGTGCTTACGGCCGGTACAGAGCCTGAGGAGCCTATTATCCGGCTGATTAATGGTTTGCAGACAGTTGTGCCTATTATCGCAGTAAAAACCGGGACATTCCAAACCACTACGCAAATAGGCAATATCCGCTCGCGCATTACGGCCGACAATACCAAGAAAATACAGCTGGCTATTGATGTATTTAATAAATACGTAGATGTGGCCAAGTTAGACGAACGGATAGTGACCTTTAAGCATAGCGGCGGTATTACCCCGCGCATGTTCCAATACCAGCTAACCAACTGGGCTAAGCGCCAAAAGAAACATATCGTACTACCCGAGGGCAATGATGAACGTATCTTAAAAGCTGCCGCACGCTTAATCAGCCAGGAGATCGTGACGCTCACCATCCTGGGTAACCCGGACGATATTACCGCCAACATTAAACGTTTAGGTTTAAACCTGGATGTGAACAAGGTTAATATCGTTAATCCTGCGACCTCCGGCTACTACCAGGATTATGTGAATACGCTCTACGAACTGCGTAAAAACAAAAACGTAAACCTAGAAATGGCTACCGACATGATGACCGACGTATCTTACTTTGGTACCATGATGGTATATAAGGGCCACGCCGATGGCATGGTATCGGGCGCGGTGCATACCACACAACACACCATCAGGCCGGCACTCCAGTTTGTAAAAACCAAGCCGGGTATTTCCGTAGTGTCATCCGTATTTTTTATGTGCCTGCCTGATAGGGTTTCCGTATTTGGCGATTGCGCCGTTAATCCCAACCCTACCGCCGAGCAACTGGCCGAAATTGCCATATCCTCAGCCGAGAGTAGCCAGCGGTTTGGTATTGAGCCGCGCATTGCCATGCTATCTTACTCGTCGGGCACCTCAGGCGAGGGTGAGGACGTAGAAAAAGTTCGCCGCGCTACCGAGATTGTAAAAAGCAAACGCCCCGACCTGAAGGTGGAAGGCCCCATACAATATGATGCAGCGGTAGACCCGATAGTAGGCAAGAGCAAGCTACCCGGCTCGGAAGTGGCCGGTCAGGCCAGTGTATTGATTTTTCCCGACCTGAACACCGGCAACAACACCTACAAAGCCGTACAGCGCGAAACCGGAGCCCTGGCTATCGGCCCCATGCTGCAAGGCCTCAATAAACCTGTTAATGACTTAAGCCGCGGCTGTACTGTTGACGATATTTTCAACACGGTAATTATTACTGCCATTCAAGCGCAAGAATGACAACAAGATATTTCATTATTGTCCAAGTAAGCAAATGGAGCCTAAACAAAAGCGCAAAGGCCCGCTGTTGCGCCCGGGCCAGCGTGGGCCTTGCGGGCGGACAGGTGATCGCAACAGCTAGGCCGTTTTGCTTCTTTTGTGGCTATGACAAAAGAAGTAGCTTCCGCGGCAATGAGCGGACTGTAGTAAGTTAATAATCACTGAATGATGTTATGTTAGCACAATCATAATCGGATACTACACAATACATCCATTGATTTGAGAAGTAAATTTTTATACGTACCCTACGAACCACATACCAATGAACATTTTTGTCGTTAACTCGGGCAGCAGCTCAATTAAATATCAACTTTTTAAAATGCCGGCCACTAATCCGGTATGCAGTGGTTTGGTCGAGCGCATTGGCCTAAGCAACCCTACCATCACCCACAAAGTGTATGTAGATGGTGACGAAAAAGTAATTAAGCTAACACCTGAGGAACTGCCCGACCATGAAGCCGGCCTGAAAGAAGTTAACCAACTGCTTACCGGAGGCGACTGGGCCGTGATTAAAGACCCTGCCGATATCCAGGTTATCGGTCACCGCATTGTGCACGGCGGCGAGACTTTTACGACCACTACCATTATTGATGCCGGCGTAAAAGAGAAGCTAAAGAACACCTTCCAATTAGCGCCCCTGCATAACCCGGCCAGCTATTTAGGCATCGAGGTAGCCGAAAAGATATTTACCAATGCCACCCAGATTGGCGTTTTTGATACCGCTTTTCATCAAACCCTGCCGGCTAAAGCGTATCGCTTCGCCATCCCGAATGCTTATTATACCGACTTCAACATCCGCAGCTATGGCTTCCATGGCACCAGTCATAAATACGTGACCAGGCAGGCGGCCGAATATTTGGGTAAAAAAGATAGCAAACTCATCAGCATACACTTGGGTAATGGCTGTAGTATGGCGGCCGTTAAAAACGGACAGTCAATAGATACCAGCATGGGTTTTGGTCCACTGAGCGGCCTGGTGATGGGTACACGCTCGGGAGACATTGACCCTACCGTTATATTTTACCTGGTAAACCAGTTGGGCTATGATATTGAGCAGGTAAGCAACTTGTTGAATAAACGCAGCGGCATGGCTGGCCTGACCGGCTACAGCGATATGCGCGACATTACCAACGCCATTGAACAGGGTAATGAGGATGCCAAACTGGCTTACGACTTGTACGCTTACCGCATTAAAAAATATATTGGCGCTTACGCGGCCGCCTTAAACGGCCTGGATGCCATTATTTTTACCGCTGGTGTTGGCGAAAATGATGCATTGATACGTGAGCTGATTTGTACCGATATGGAGTATTTAGGATTACGTTTAGATACAGCTGCTAATAAGGTGCGAGGTGAAGGTATCCGCGAGATAAACCAATCTGATTCGCCGGCTAAGATTTTAATCATCCCTACCAACGAAGAGTTAGAGATTGCTCAACAGTGTTATAAAATGGTGAGCAATAACTAGATTTTCAAGAGTTGACTAACTCAAAATAAATGATTAGGTTAGATATGCGTAATTACTAACCTAATCATCATGACTAAAGCCATTACCCTACAAAGAATTCATTCGATTGATATACTGCGCGGGCTGGTGATGGTCGTTATGGCACTTGACCACGTTCGCGATTTTTTACATAATGATGCGGCGCTGCACGACCCGCTGAACGTACAGACTACTGCACCAGCCTTGTTTTTCACCCGCTGGGTTACGCATTTTTGTGCACCAACCTTTGTTTTTTTATCAGGTGTATCTGCCGGGTTGAGCAGGCATAAACGCAGTCCGGCGCAAACCTCAACGTTTTTGATTAAGCGTGGCTTATGGCTGATTGCAGTTGAAATACTGGTAATTACGCTTGGCCTCAGCTTTAACCCGCTTTACAACATGCTGTTCTTACAGGTAATCTGGGCTATTGGGTGCAGCATGATTATATTGGGTCTACTGCTTAAAGTATCAGGCAAACTGGTTCTGCCTTTAGGTTTGCTGCTTATTGCTGGGCACGACGCGCTGAATTACATGCAGCCAATTAAAAGTCCGTTAGGGGCAGGCTTACTGCAAGTGCTTTTTACTGCCAGATTTTACATACTTCCTTTAACAGGCAATCATTTCATTGTTTTTCTATACGCCATATTACCTTGGACAGGCATTATGTTGTTGGGCTATGCCGTTTCGGCTATATATCAGCCCAACTACGCACCACAACGCCGCAAAACTCAATTGTTGTACTGCGGCATTGGACTCTTAGCTTTCTTCGTTCTATTGCGCTTAACCAACACATACGGCGAGCCCCAGCATTGGAGTGTTCAGCATAGCGCTATGCGTACCTTTTTATCATTTATCAATGTGAGCAAATATCCACCTTCGCTATTGTACACATGTTTAACTTTGAGTTTTGCCTTCATTTTTCTGGCATTGACCGAGTCTGTCAACAATGCATGGTCGCGCATCTTGACTGTGTATGGTAAAGTGCCTTTCTTTTACTATGTACTGCACTTTTTTATCATACACACCATCACGGTTATTGTATTTTACGCCTCGGGGTATACGTCAAAGGATATTGCAGGTCCTAATGTGCCGTTCCTGTTCAGGCCGGCAACATTGGGCTTTTCTTTAGGCATTGTCTACCTTGTCTGGCTAAGCATCGTTGCTGCCTTATATCAACCCTGCCGATGGTACATTGGCTACAAGCAACGCCATCAAAACCAGTGGTGGGTCAGCTATTTATAAGACTGATGTAATCGGCGAATTTATTAAGACACCGTTAACTCGCCACGGATATCCGTTTCCATCCAGCGGGTAATTTCTTTAGGGTCGTCAAACTGGCTGAGCAGGTACATCGTTTTAGTAATGGCAGCCTCAAAGGTCATGTCGTAACCGTTGGCTACACCGATGTCTTTTAATGCCTTACTGGTTTCATAACGGCCTAATTCTACCGTACCTACCTTACATTGCGATATATCCACAATCACCTTACCGCTATCAATAGCGCCCTTCAGTAAGTCAATAAACCATTGGTCAGTAGTGGTATTGCCGGCACCAAAGGTTTCCATCACAATACCTCTAACGTCAGAGTTTACAATGGTCTCCACCACTTTAGGACTAATACCTGGATAAAGCTTCAAAACGCCTACATCATTCACCAGATTTTTGTGTACGATGAGTTCTTCTTCGCCGGCAGGACGGATATCGTTAATGCTGAAGCGTAAATGCACGCCCGACTCGGCCAGTACCGGGTAGTTAGGTGAGCGGAAAGCCTCAAACTTAGAGGAGTTATATTTAAAAGCGCGGTTACCGCGGAAAAGCTTGTAATCAAAATAAATACAAACCTCGGGTACGCGTACCTTATCGTTCTTTTTAGCTTTGGCCAGTTCAATGGCCGTCATCAGGTTCTCCTTGGCATCTGTACGGATGGCGCTGATGGGCAATTGCGAACCGGTAAAAATGACGGGCTTAGCCAGGTTCTCGAGCATAAAGCTTAAGGCCGACGCCGAAAATGCCATGGTATCTGAGCCGTGTAAAACCACAAAGCCGTCAACCTCATGGTAGTGTTTCTGAATTAAGGCGGCCAACTGTCCCCAAATAGCAGGATTCATATTCGATGAGTCAATCACATCTTCGAAAGAATGAACCATAATACGGCAGTTCAGACGCTCCAATTCCGGAACGTTCTCCATAATCTGCTCAAAGTTAATCGGTACTAAGGTTTTAGTCTTGGGGTCGGTCATCATACCTATTGTCCCACCGGTATAGATGATCAAAATCTGGCACATGTATAATTGGTTATGTTATAAAAATAAAATTCCTTCTCTAAAAATTGCATTTACACACCAAAAATTATTTTCGAATTTTCGGTCGTAATGCGGGCTACTTCTTCTAAACTTAGCTGGTGCAGGTCGGCTACTTTTTGGGCCACGTACACCAGATACGAACTTTCGTTAGGCTTGCCACGGTAAGGCACAGGGGTAAGATACGGAGAATCTGTTTCTAGAACGATATGTTTTAGGTCGATTTGCTCTACTACTTTATCTAGACCTCCATTTTTATAAGTGACCACGCCGCCTATTCCCAGCATAAAGCCCAGCTCAATAATTTGCTCAGCTTGTTCCAAAGTACCCGAAAAGCAATGAAAAATGCCTCTCAAAAGCTCGTCATGCTCCTGCTGTAAAATAGCATACACTTCATCAAAAGCATTACGACAATGGATGTTGATGGGCAGCCCTGCTTGTTTAGCCCAGCCAATCTGCTGCCTGAAAGCTTGCTGCTGCTCAGCAATAAAGGTTTTGTCCCAGTACAGGTCAATCCCAATTTCGCCTATGGCATAAACCTTGGCTTGCTGAAGAGCTGCATAAATGGTTTCAAGTTCCTGCTCCCAGTTGGCTTTGACATCGCAGGGATGCAAGCCCAGCATCGGGAAACAGTACTGCGGATAAGTATTGACCATATCCATTACTTGGGCAATACTGCCCGAATCAACATTGGGCAAAAACAGCCTGCTGATGCCATTATCGAGGCAACGCTGCATCAAACCGGCCTTTTTTACCGGGTCGGTTTCGTAATATTGATGCGTATGTGTATCGGTTAACACCATGCTGCGAAAGTAAAAAGCCCTCTGTGGTTAACGGAGGGCTTTTTGATAATATTATTTACGGGTGACTTTTTTCTTAGCCGCCGACTTTTTGGCACCGGCCTTTTTGGGCGCTGCTTTTTTGCCTGCAGCAGCTTTTGGTGTAACCGGCTTACCTTTGCCGGGTATCACTTTTACCAACTCTACATCAAACCACAAAGGGCTGTAAGGCTTGATATCC
The DNA here is from genome assembly GCA_964277815.1 of uncultured Mucilaginibacter sp. Taxonomy (GTDB): domain Bacteria; phylum Bacteroidota; class Bacteroidia; order Sphingobacteriales; family Sphingobacteriaceae; genus Mucilaginibacter. Next base: position 7,927 of record CAXYKR010000457.1, read on the forward strand.
TCACCTGCGCCACGTTCGCCATAAGCCAGCTTTGACGGGATGATGAAGGTAGCTTTCGAACCTTCGTTCAGCAGCAACAAACCCTCGTCCCAGCCCGGAATAACCTGACCGGCACCAACTACAAACTTAATAGGCTCGTAAGTACGGCCCGGCTGCTGTAAACCGGCAGATTTAGCTACATCGGCAATGCTCGAATCAAATAACTTACCATCCAGCGTACGGCCGGCGTAGTTTACCATTACGGTATCATAAGCTTTTGGTTTACGGCCCGTTCCGGGTGCAGTAACTACATATTTTAAGCCAGAAGCTGTGGATACCGGCGTAAGCTTTTTATCGGCAATAAAGGCTGTAATTGACGGAATTTCCGCACCACGCATTTTTTCAGCTAAAGCGGCTTGTTCGGCACGTGCTTTTTCCATAGCGGCAGTCCGTTCGGCCATAGCTTCATCCAGCGTTTGAATCTTTTGAATTTTGATACCGAAGTTCAGGTAACTGTTTTTCGGTAAAAAAGCCGGGCGGCTTTCTTCGTGCCCTGCAAATATCGAGTCGGTAGGTACGCGCACTATGGCGCTGTCATTTACGCTCAGTAGTGGAAAAACCTCCATTAAATCAGCTACGGTTTTAGCCGGCTGTACCTGTACTTTGGCAGGCTGCCCCATTTGGTATGAACTACCTAACAACGAGTCGCGGTCGTTTTTCTGCGTAAACTGGAAGGTGATTACATCGCCCACTTTTACCTTGGCACCGTTACCGGGCTTTACAATACTGTAAAGGACTCCTTTAGGTGTTTTGGTATAGCCGGTTTGCGCAAAGCTCTGACCTGCTGCCAATAACCCTAAAACAGATAATAGAAAATACTTTTTCATCAGATAACAAAAGGCCTCCTTAGCAAGCTAAGAAGGCCGTAAAAAACATAAATTATTTAGTAGCCGGCTGCTGTTGCGTAGGCATTTGCGGCATTGCTGCCGGTTTTGGCGCGTTAGGGTTCGGCTTGATAATGTCAACCAATTCTACATCAAACACGATTGGAGTAAATGGCGGGATTGGACCAGCTCCTTGCTGACCGTAAGCCAATTTTGAAGGGATAACGAAAGTAGCTTTCGAACCTTTGTTCAATAACTGTAAGCCTTCGTCCCAACCTGGGATAACGGCACCTACACCTACTGCAATATGGATAGGCTTGTACGGACGCATAGCGTTGTAAAGACCTTTATTTTCCTTTGCCTGGGCTACTTCTTTAATGCTGGTATCAAATACTTTACCGCTGATGAGTTTACCGGTATAGTTTACTACCGCGCTATCAGCTTTACTAATTTTAGGACCGGAACCTTCTTTGGTAATTACATAATATAAGCCAGAAGCAGTTTTAGTAGCTTTCAGTTTGTTATCATCAAGGTATTTCTGAATTTTTCCAGGCTCTGCTTTTTCCATTTTAGCAGTTTCGGCCTTAAACAATTCGGCTACACGACCTTGAAAAACCTGGTCACTCAGTTTGCCTTTGGCAATTACTTTTTCAACTTTAACCTGGTAGGTTAAGTATTTACCTTTAAAATCTTTAGGCATGTGGTTACCCGCCTTAGCTGAGTCGATGTTTACCCGGATGGTTGCACTATCGCCCTGGCTTAATAATAAAATGCCGTTAACCACATCGCCTTTAAACTGTGGCTGCGGTACCGCAGTAATTACAGGCATACCTTGGTCGTAGCTGTTGTTTAATACCGAGTCGGCATCGTTTTTAACAATCAGGTTCATTACTACAAAGTCGCCGGCTTTAATGTTGGTGCCTTCTTTGTCTTCATGAATATTATATAGCAATCCGCCATCGCTCTTTTTAAATCCGCTGTTACAGCTGGCAAAACCCAGGGCTGCTACAGCCAAAAACAGAAAGTTTTTTTTCATTTTTTTTATTGTACTAATAGTGTTTTGTATTCGGGTAATATATGTTTTATTTTCTCAATTACTTGCTTCAGAGACTCTTCAGAATGACCGCCTGCGGCATTGCGGTGACCGCCGCCGCTAAAATATTTTTTACAAATTTCGTTGGCCGGAAACTCTCCTTTTGAACGTAATGACAATTTTACTCTGTCAGGGCGTTCTACAACAAAGGCGGCCAGGCGTATACCGGTTATAGATAAGGCGTAATTTACAATCCCTTCTGTATCGCCGGTAATGATATTGAACTGCTCCAGTTCCTGGTGCGTTACGCTGATAATGGCCGTATTAAACTCGGGCAATACCTCAAGCTTATTAGTCAGGCAATGGCCTAAAAAGCGGAGCCGATTTTCAGACGAACTACTGTAAACCAATTCATGAATCCGCCAATTTACGGCACCGGCCTCAATTAAACTGGCCACAATGCGGTGCACTGATGCGGTCGTATTTGGAAACCTGAACGAACCCGAATCTGTCATGATGCCGGTATACAGGCAGGTAGCCACGTCGGCATTAATCAGGCCAGGGCGTTTAAGTTCGTCGTTAATAAAACTGTATACCAGTTGCGCCGTAGCACAGGCATTGATATTCCAGTAACGGTAGTCGTCAAAATCTTCCGGCTCCAGGTGATGGTCAATCATCACCTTTACGGCGCTGCTCTGGCGCACCAGTTCGCCTAACTCGTTGATGCGGGTAAGGGTGTTAAAATCGAGGCAAAAAATCAGTTCGGCTTCGGCCACTAATTGGGCAGCCTGTTCTTTTTGCTCGGTATAGATGAGCACTTCTTCGTTACCGGGCATCCACCATAAAAACTCGGGGTAATCGGTAGGGCTAACTACCTTGGCATGGTGCCCTTGCTGAATTAAATAATTATACAAACCGAGCGACGAGCCCATAGCATCGCCATCAGGTTTATGATGGGTAGTAATAACTATTTTACGGGGCTGGTTTAAAAGCTGGCTAAGCGCGGATATATCTAACATCAACAACAAAAAGAAGTTGCAAATTTAATTAAATTAATGAATTACAAACGATGCAAATTGTACAAAAAGCTTTAAGTTTCAATAACAAACCTTTACTTTTGCGCCAATTTTAAAGCAAAAATGGAAAACAACAAAACTTTCACCATGATTAAGCCTGATGCAGTGCGTAACGGCCACATTGGTGCTATTTTAGATCACATTGTTAAAGGTGGCTTCAAAATCACAGCAATGAAATACACTAAACTTACTGCCGAAAAAGCAGGTGAGTTTTACGCTGTTCACAGAGAGCGTCCTTTTTACAATGGCTTGGTTAGCTTCATGTCTTCAGGTCCTATCGTAGCTGCTATCTTAGAGAAAGACAACGCTGTTGCTGATTTCCGTACACTGATTGGCGCTACCGACCCATCTAAAGCAGAAGCCGGTACTATCCGTCAGTTATTTGCCGAGTCTATCGAAGCTAACGCTGTTCACGGTTCAGATTCTGACGAGAACGCCGCTATCGAAGGCAGCTTCTTTTTCTCAGCATTCGAGAAATTCTAATATTAAACTGATACGGCCCTAAAGGCTGTGTACTATAAAAAGCCATCAATATTGCTATTCATTCAATAGCTTTATTGATGGCTTTTGTATTTGAGGCCTGGCGTGCTTAATGGCTCTCGGCGTACTTTTTAAAATTATTCAGGATAGCCTGCCAGCCGGCTTGCTGCATCTCGGCCGGGTTCTGGTTTTCGGCATCAAAGGTTTCTTCAACTTCGGTTTCCATACCGTTATTGGCAAAAGTAATTCTTACTTTTCTTCCGTCTCCTATGGTATAGGTAATTAATTGATGAGGCACTACCTCGTCGTATACACCACCAAAATCAAACCCCATACTGCCATCCTTAGCTTCCATCCGCGATTTAAACTGCCCACCGGCACGTAAATCATTCTCGGCCATAGGTGTATGCCATTCGTCCGATGCACTATTCCATTGGGTAATATGCTCAGGCTTGGTCCAAAACTCCCAGACTTTTTCGGGAGTGGCGTCAATGGTCGCCCTAACGGTAATTTTTACAGGGTTGCTTGCTTCCATAATTTTATCAAACGTTTACTATAAATATTTCCTCCCATTGAATTATTTTAACACCATGAAACATTATCCGCTCAAGCTGCTAATATCCACTCTTCTTCTACTGTCTGGCCTCTTCTCATGTAACAGCAAAACCGCATCAAATAAAGACATCAAAACACAAAGCGGGCAATACACTATAAATGGCAGCATAAAGGGTATTCCTTCGGGTAAGGTACGAATGTTTTCTTTAGAAGGAAAATTAATAGACAGCGCCACTATCTCAAACGGCAACTTTACTTTACATGGAGATTTAAAGCAGCCGGAGCGGAAGAATCTTATTATCTCTCCGGGCAATTGGAGCTTTGGGGTATTTACAGATGCCCCTGATATTAAATTGCAGGCGGACACCGCCCGTGCTGTACATCATTTTGACACTAAAGGCAAAGACCATCCTATGATATGGCGCGTTAACCAAACAGGTTCACCCATGAGCCATGCTTATACCAAATACCAAAAAGAAACCGGGGTTTATGACTGCGTTTCCTGGTCACAAAAATTAGACTCAGCCAAAGAAAATGAAAAGACTCGCCTCAGTCACCAGATAGATTCGATTACTGAGCTTATGCCGACTAAGCAAAAACGTTGGATTGAAAATTACATACGTAAAAATCCTTCGTCAAAAGCCGGGCCTTATATACTTAATGAGTACATTAGGGGAGAGTCCGGCCTATCTGCCGATTATCTGCGCCCTATATTAGCCCAGTTTTCAGGTCCGGCAAAATCCTCCTTTTATTACACAGCACTCAACAAGAAACTACAATCGTTACAAGGGTTCGAAATTGGCAAGCCCGCACCCGACTTTACCCTGCTCAAAAATGATAACACACCATTAAAACTTTCTGATACCCGCGGAAAGATTATCCTCCTTGATTTTTGGGCAAGCTGGTGCATACCCTGCAGAAAAAGTATCCCGCACTGGAAAAAGATTTATGAAAAATATAAATCAAAAGATTTTAACATCATCAGCATCTCCAGCGACGACGACCGAAAGGATTGGATAAATGCCCTAAATCAGGAGCAAATGCCCTGGACACAGGTGATTGACGAATTCTCTCCAGGAAATCCAACACCGCTGGCATCAGAACTATACCATGTAACCGCGATTCCTTACATGGCGCTGCTCAACAAGAAAGGCGAGCTGATTGCAAGTTCAGGCGATGAAGCTGTTATTACTCAAAAAATAGAAGAATTATTAGGCAAGTGATGCTTGCCTAATGCAATATCAAGATTATCAATTAAAGCGGGATATTATAAAAATATAATCTCCTCCACCAGGGTGTCGCCGGCCTCGCTGTTTATTTTGTCCATAATCTGCGAGCGTATAATCATCAGTTCGTTTTTTACCACGGATGATTCAATACGTAAAAACAGTTTTTTGTTGTTGATGAAGATTTCGCTGGTGCGGTTGGCTACGGGCTTGCCTACAATATCCGGCCAGGCAGCAATAATGGCTGTTTCGTCAAACCGGCGCTTAATCTTATATACATTAAGCATCTGCTCAATAGCCTGTTTCATGGTTTTGTCGTTAGCCTTACGCATCATTAATAGTCGTTAAAAGTTTAAATTATATTGGGCTAACCTCACCCTGTTGTACATCAAAAAGCTTAAAATCTACATTGATGCGGTTAAAAATCTGCCTTACCCTGTCGGCACTCGTATCGGTAATAAACACCTGACCAAACTCGTGGTTAGATACCAGCTGCATCAACTTGGTGATGCGATGCTCATCTAATTTATCAAAAATATCATCCAATAGCAATAAAGGCTTAAAACCTTTTTGCTGTTGCAGATAACTATACTGGGCCAGTTTTAAGGCAATTAAAAAAGATTTTTGCTGCCCCTGCGAACCAAATTTTTTAAGCGGCATCTGGTGTATGCTAAACAGCAAATCATCACGGTGAATACCGGTGGTGGTACGCTCCAGCACGCGGTCTTTCCCGGTAGATTTATTCAGCAAAGCGGCGAAGCCCCCGTGCAGCAACTGCGACTCATATACCATGGCCACCTTTTCGGCATCGTCTGTTAAAAACTGGTAGTACTGATTAAATATATCGGTAAAGCTTTCCATAAAGCCCTTACGCTTTTCAAAAATACGGGTACCCGAAGCTACTAATTGTTCATCAAGCACCTCCAGCAATCCCGGGTCAAACCGGCCGGTTTCGGCAATACTTTTTAACAGTGCATTACGGTTAGATAGGATTTTATTGTAGGTAATCAGCTCATCCAGGTACCGGTTGTCGGTTTGCGAAATTACGTTGTCCACAAACTTGCGTCGCTCTTCGCTACCTTCCATAATGATGCTCACATCATATGGCGACACCATCACCAGCGGGAACAAACCGATATGGTCGGCCAAACGCGGATAGTCTTTTTTATTACGCCTGAATAGCTTTTTCTGGTTACGCTTTACCGAGCAGGCTACCGTTTCGCGGGCGTCGTTACGGTCGAAAGTACCGTTGATGATAAAAAAATCCGTACCCTGCTTAATTTGCTGACTATCGATAGTATTAAAGTAACTTTTACACAACGACAGGTAGTGTATGGCATCCAACAGGTTGGTTTTGCCTGCACCATTGTTACCCGTAAACGCATTTACCCCATCGCTGAAAGCCAGTTCGGCCTCGGCATAGTTTTTAAAGTTGATAACGGATAAATGCTGCAAATACATAAAGCGGGTTCAAAGGTAGCAATACACGACAGGTTTTGGTAGAGCGACTCACTTAAAAATTAAAGCCCTTTATTTATTGTTTTAGATGTTGATAAAATTTTTAAAATAACCTATTTTTGCAAACTTAATTTTAGCATAGAAATGTCAAAGACGGAAGTGAATGCCAATGTTGCAACAGAACAGAAGACCGTAGTACCAACAGGTGGCTTTGTTAAAGAGAATCAGAAAAGCCTGTTATTTATTGGTGCTGCCATTGTTGCATTAATTGCCGTATATATTGCCTACCAGAAACTGTACCTGGCTCCGCGCGAAACCGAGGCGGCCAACCAGATGTATGTAGCCCAGGAGTATTGGGGTAAAAAAGAGTGGGACAAAGCCTTAAAAGGTGATGCCAGTTATCCGGGCTTTGAAAAAATAATTAACGATTACAGCAACACCAAAGCTGCTAACTTAGCTTACTACTATGCCGGTACTGCTTACTTAAACAAAGGCGAATACCGTAAGGCTATTGATAACCTGAACAACTTTAGAGGTGATGACAACATGGTAGCTGCCGAAGCTTTAGGAAGTACCGGTGATGCTTATGTTGAATTGAAAGACTACGAAAAAGCCGAAACTTACTTTAAGAAAGCTGCTGACAAAGCCAGCAATAAATTCTTAACGCCTTTTTATCTTAAAAAATTAGGTTTGGTTTACGAAGCCCGCAACGATAACAAAAGCGCTTTAGAAACTTACCAGAAAATAAAAACAGATTACGCTGCAAGTGCTGAGGCACAAAACATTGACGCTTATATTGCACGTGCCGAAGCAAAACAATAATTGCCGGGGTTACGTATAAATCGTTAATTGAAATTTTATAATCTGTTAATTAAAAATTGCCGGTATGGCTACACAGCTTAAAAATCTGTCTGATTTTTCGAATACAACCGTTCCGTCGGCTGCGCCTTACCGTTTTGGTATTGTAGTTGCCGAGTGGAACGCACAAATTACCGGTGCCATGTACGAGGGCACTTATCAAAGCCTGATTGAACATGGTGCTTTAACCGATAATATTTTAACATATTCGGTTGCTGGCAGTTTTGAGTTGATTTCCGGCGCAGATTTGCTGTTAAGCAACAAACACCTGGATGCCGTCATATGCCTAGGCTGCGTAATACAAGGCGAAACCCGCCATTTTGATTTTATATGCGATGCCGTAGCCAACGGCATCAGCAATGTAAGCATCAAACATACTAAGCCAGTCATCTTTGGCGTGCTGACTACCGATAACCAGGAGCAGGCAGCAGACCGGGCCGGCGGCAAACATGGCAACAAAGGCGTTGAAGCTGCGGTAACCGCCATTAAAATGGCCGACCTGGCTCAGCAATTACAGCAATAACCGATTATAATCAACATTAATCACCAGCATGAAAAAATTTATTTACATCGGTTTTTTGGCAGCTTTACTAAGCACTTTTGCTTCTTGCTCAAACAAATTGTGCCCGGCCTACGGCTCATACCCCCGCCGCAGCCGCTAACATCAAATTGTCATTTTACACTGGCACGCCAAACGTATTGCGCCGATAAATGTATTTTTGTTAAAAATATATTTCTCCCCTTATGAATTGGATAGCGTTGGATTCGGCGAATCAGTTAGATGAGATAAAGCAGCAGCCCGGTTACAGCATCATTTTTAAACACAGCACCCGCTGTTCAATAAGCATGATGGCTAAACGCCGTTTTGAGTTAGACTGGGAACAATTTCCCGAAAACCTTCCATTATACTTTCTGGATTTAATTAAGCATCGCGACATCTCTAACAAAGTTGCCGAAGATTTTCAGGTGCACCACGAGTCGCCGCAGTTGCTGCTCATCAAAAACGGTGAATGCATCCTTGACCAATCGCATGGCGGTATTTCGGTGGACGAAACGCTTGAGATGGTGCAGTAAGGCAGAGAGCCAAGAACAAAGAGCCAGGAGCCAAATGCTAAAAAAAACTATAGGTTTTAAGGATAGCGTTTGCTTGCCCGAAAATTGAAGGCTGTTTGTTGTGGCGCTGTTCTTACATCTAATCTAAATTCCCTAAATTTGTTTTATGATTGATTTGCCGGTAATTCCTGCCAACCAGGTACAACGTAAACCTGATTGGTTAAGAGTTAAACTTCCTGTTGGTAAAGAGTATGCTCATGTGCGCAGCCTGGTTGATACGCATAAACTGCATACGATATGTGAGAGTGGTAATTGCCCCAATATGGGCGAGTGCTGGGGTGCCGGTACGGCAACTTTTATGATATTGGGTAACATCTGTACCCGCTCGTGTTCGTTTTGCGCGGTTGCTACCGGCCGGCCATTAGCGGTCGATATGGACGAACCTAACCGCGTAGCTACTTCGGTAAAATTGATGCAGGTAAAACACTGCGTAATTACTTCGGTAGACCGTGATGATTTAAAGGATGGTGGTTCCATTATCTGGGCAGAAACCATTAATGCCATCCGTCGCGAAAGCCCTGAAACTACTTTAGAAACCCTGCTGCCCGATTTTAAAGGTAACTGGGATAATCTGGCACGCGTGCTGGCTGTTCGCCCTGAAGTGGTATCGCACAACCTGGAAACCGTACGCCGCTTAACCCGCGAGGTTCGCATACAAGCTAAGTATGACCGCAGCCTGGAATGTTTGAGTCAGATATCAGCCGCAGGCCTGCGTACCAAATCGGGCATTATGCTGGGTTTGGGCGAACAGGAAGAAGACGTGCTTGAAGCCATGCAGGACCTATATGATGCCGGTGTGCACATCTTAACGTTAGGCCAGTACCTGCAGCCTACCCGTAACCACCACCCGGTAATTGATTGGGTAACTCCCGACCAGTTTGCTTACTATAAAGAGGTTGGATTACAAATGGGCTTTAAATACGTAGAAAGCGGCCCTTTGGTTCGTTCTTCTTACCATGCCGAAAAACATTTGTTTGATTTGTAGTGTTGTGCTCTAATATTTAGATATTTACCGCACTTTGGGCAAAAAGCATAAACTGTCGTTAACTGAAGAGGAATTAGTTCTCGCCTTGCAGCGCCATGAAAAACGCGCTGCAGAAGCTTTGTACGATATGTACTCGGCTTCATTATACGGCGTGATCTTCAGGATAGTTAACAACACCACTACTGCCGAAGATATACTTCAGGAAACCTTTGTAAAAATCTGGCATTCATCTTCATCTTATAACGTTGATAAAGGCCGGCTTTTTACCTGGATGATTAATATTGCCCGTAATCTGGCTATTGACAAATTAAGATCTAAGGATTTTAAAAATCAAAATAAAAACCAGGAGATAGAAAACAACGTAAGTTACATTGACACGCATAATAATACAGTGTACAAGCCTGAGTTGTTGGGAGTGAAAGAGTTGGTAAATACGCTAAAACCTGAGCAAAAATCAATACTTGATCTAATATACTTCAAAGGTTATACGCATACCGAGGCTGCAGAAGAGTTAGGTATGCCGTTGGGCACTATTAAAACACGCTTACGCACAGCTATACAGCAATTACGTAAACATTTTAATTAACATTGGAAGACGCTAAGGCATATATTGAATCGGGAGTTTTGGAACTTTATGTTCTGGGTGAGTTGAGCCCGGAAGAAAGGTTGCAGGTGGAAAATATGGCGGCTAAACATCCCGCTGTAAAAGCCGAACTTCAGGATATAGAGCAGGCGATGACCATGTATGCCGATGCTAACTCAATTGAGCCTAACGAGGAATTGCGCAACCGTGTGCTCAATAATTTACTCACCAATTTTGCCGACGACCGTAATTTTAAACCTGGCAAGCAAGAGGCTCCGGTTGTCCCTTTAAATACGCGAAGCAAACCTACCGTCAGTATTTTTTACAAATACGCCTTTGCAGCAAGCTTGCTTTTACTTTGCGTAAGCCTGGCCGCCTTGAGCGTGGTTTACAAACAGCTGAACCAGTCGCAAGACCAGCTTTTGAGTTTACGCCAGAGCGAGCAAAAGTATTCGCGCCAGGTAAATTTGATGGATAATGAATTGAACGTTTACCGTGACCCGGCTTTTCATTTTGTACGCTTAAAAGGCACGGACAAAGCGCCGACCTCTATCCTGACCGTAGCCTGGAACCCTCAACGTAAAAAGGTAATGGTGGATATGCATGATGCCAAGCTGCC
>CAXYKR010000458.1:0-16943 GCA_964277815.1 uncultured Mucilaginibacter sp.
GACGAATGTAATCGTATCCGCCTACCCAATAGCGTTTACCGCCGATGTTATTGGCGTTTAACTGCATTTGTATTTTGCCTACCGTATAGTATACCGCTGCGTTTACCAAAGTGTACTCAGGGATGCTTTGATTAAAGTTGATTGACAGGCCGCGTTGCCCTACATAGTTGCTGCCTGCACCAAAGCCCAAGCCTCGCAATGCACCGCGGCTAATGTTATAACGCGTCCAGATGTTGGCCAGATTGCGCGGCGCATTGGGGTTTTGCCGGCCAACCTCGGCTTCTACCGGACTTTCTGAGATGTACGAGCGGTTGTAGGCATACGAAGCCATGATGCTCCAATTAGGCGTGATACGGCCGGTAATATCGAACTCTACACCCTTAGATAAAACCGCGCCTACCTGGCGCAACAAATCGGGCTGACCGGTTACGTTGGCATTATAAAGTACGTTACTTTGCTTAATGCGGTATACCGAAGTAGTTACGCCCAAACGACCATCTAAAAAGTTGCCTTTGGCGCCAATTTCCTTCATATCACTTTCGAGCGGTTTAAACGGACCTCCCGCATTAGGGTTAGCCAGCGTGGCCGCGCTTTGCGGGTTGTAACCGGTTACGTAACTGGCATAAACGTTTACGTTATTTAGTACGCTATAAATCAATCCTAAGCGTGGCAACCAGGCGCTCGAGTGCGTTTTTACTTCGTTGGTGGCCGCGTAGTTACTAAAATCGGTATAATACTCGTAACGAACGCCCAAAAGCAATTGGAGTCTTTTAAAACGAAGTTGGTCTTGCACGTAACCTGCGTTGAGATAGTAATATGCCGGGGCGATTGAGGCTACCGAAAAGAAAGCTTTACTATCATCCTGTAATTGCTGCGAAGCACGGATATTGTTCAAATCAAAAGACGGTACGTTTGGTACGGGGTTGCCGTTTCTGCGCAAATATTTTCCGGGCTTGTTTTTATCGTAAGTAGCAATAAAACCAGTATTCGCACTGTCTCTGTAACCCGAGGCCGTTAATTGCGATGCGCCCACCGGAGTTTTTTCGCTGCCAAAATCATAGCCGGCCACCATTTTATGCTCGATAGGCCCGGTGTTACCGGTATAGTTTAAAAAGCCCGAAAAATTATCGATGTATCGTTTACGCTTGCGGGTAAATATCTGCATGGCTACCAGGTTACTGATGGTTTTTCCGCTGCCATCTACCGCGTAGCTGTTGGCGCTGCGGTGCTCGTACAAATCCTCGTCATAACCGGTTTTCAAGTATGATGCGCTAAAGTTTAAGTGACTGTTAATTTGCCTGCTTACCGAAAAGGTAACCATGTACGTGTTTTCGTTCAAGCGGTCGTTAGGGGTGCTGAGCGCCAGGGATATTGGGGTAGAATATAAATCGTCGCCGATTACTGACTGACCACGGTCGAGCCTGCTGCGCGAAGCGTTGTAAACCATATCAAAGTTAACGCGTGTCTTTTCATCAGGAATGAAAGAGAGCGAAGGCGCTATAACAATGTTTTTGTCGAATTGCAGGTCGCGGAATGAGTTGGCATCTTCGTAGCCCAAATTTAAGCGGTAAAGCAGGCTTTTATCTTTGGTGGCCGGCCCGGTAAAATCGGCCAGGGCACGCAACGTGTTAAAGCTACCCATGGATACGCTTATCGATTTGCGGTCTTCGTCTAAAGGTTTTTTTGTTACCCGGTTTACTACGCCGCCCGGACTGGCGTTGCCATACAATGCCGAGGCCGGGCCTTTCAGTACCTCCACTCGTTCTAAGTAATTGGTTAAGGGTTGTTTCCAAAAGCCGGTGCTGGTACGTAAACCATTAACTAATTGTGTATTGCTTTGCCCGTTTATCCGGAAGCCGCGGATGGTTAAATCATCATAAGAAGTGAAATTAGTGACGCCACTAAAATTCTTAACCACCTCGCCTACTCGTACCACGCCTTGGTCGGCCATCAGTTCTTTACTGGCGTAAGATACCGACTGCGGCAGGTCCATAATATCGGTTTGGGTTTTATTGCCGATAAAAAGCGATTTGGTTTTGTAGGTCCGCTCTTTGCGGCCGGTAATTTCTACGGATTGGAGTTCCTGGTGGTCATCGGCCAAAGTGATTTCTACCTCGATGGTTGCGCCGGTAGACACGGTAATTTCCCGTTTATTTTCGACGTAACCCACGCCGGAGGCAACGAGTGTATAAATGCCGGGCTTAACTTTTTTTAATTCGAAATAACCTTTAGCGTCGGTTAAATCTCCATACCCATGACCTTGCAGGAAAACACTTACAAATTCGGCTGCTTTCCCGTTAGTTGTGGTGACGCGGCCTTTCACGGTACCACTTTGTTGAGCCAAAGAAAAGAATGGGAAAAATAATATCAGGGCAGAAAATAAGATAGAGGAACGGAATAAACGTGTTTTCATTAATTGCGGGTTGTTGACACTGCAAAGTAAACACTTATTTAGACTAAGTACAAATAAAGATAGCAATTATGTTAGATGAAGAGTTGAATTTAGATTATTGTACCCTTTTTTATATCGTGTTTGAATATTGGTATCCCATTCGTTAACTTGCACCTATGAGCCTTATTGCAACCAATAAAATAGCCGATTACATAACAAAGCATCCCGACGCCCGTGTGCCATTGTTATTATGGCTTAAACAACAGGCATATTTATCCCGCTACATGTTTAACCGCAGTAATCCAAACGATTATATCGGCGAAAGTTACAGCACAGCAGACCCGGATTATTGTATTACTTATTTAATCAATAATCCAGCTAAAGCTATGCTGATTACACGTGTTGAAAGTGAAAAGGAACAGGAAGAAAGATTTGACCGCGAATTCGCTGAAGCGAAAAAGAACTCGTCGGGAACACTGAGGCGCATAACCAAAATATTTACGACTACGATACAACCACCCGAGCCTTTGGAAATAGACGAAGTAAATATTGACAATAAAACTTCGGCGAAACCAGTCATCAAAACAGTTATACACAATCCCATTGAGCCTGCCTTGGTTAGCCCTGACTTTACAGGCATAACTCCATTAGCAAGCGTTGTAGAATACAAGCATGCGCTCGACCGGGCAACTGAAATTTTTAAAGCCCAACCCGGCGAACCGGAATATGATGAGTTGATTTCACTGCTACCGCAAATTGTGCAGTACGAATTTCAGCAACTAAAATTTCCCGCATTAAAACCTTTTGAAGCAGTAAAGCATCGTTTAGCATTGTTCAAAATGTTGCCCGAACATCTGCATAGCTTTATTGATTCGACCACTGCGCAGCAGTTTTTGGCTGGTGAGGTTGAATTGGATGATGACGTATTACAAGAAATTTATCAATTTCTTGGGCTGCGCTTTGCGCCTGATGATAGGCGGTTTGATGGGTAATTATGTATCACTTACACAAGCATCATAAAAATTTTATTCAGTGCTTTCTAACTATTTGCCTTTCTCATACCTCCTACAATTGATATATCTTCAGCAAGTCAATATCTCTTTTTTGCTTTTCTAGGCGTAGTCCCATGCTGGTGAGTATGTCGGTTAGGCTTTGCGGGTTTTCGGGCTGAAATATAAATTTGATATCGTACTTTTTTGTATCGCCTGTCTCGTCGACTACAATTTTGTTGACGCCAAAGCTTTCTAAAAAGTCAGCAAAGTTGGTCATGGTGATGCCTTGCTGGTCGATGGCGCCATGGTTGGCAAAGTAAGTACGTTTACCAGATGTATTTTGAGTAAGCTGACTGAATTTATTTTTATCAATAATCTGCAATACATATACCTCCCGCTGCTGGCGCACCATTTTTGCCTGTACATCAAAGCGGGAATTTAATTCTTTCTGTAAAGTAGGCAGCAAATCATTTGGCTTTGGCACAATGATGTCCAGGCAGTAGGCACGGTTAGCTTTTGCAGGCTTTATACTGTCGATGATGCGCGAGTAAGGTACGTTACCATAAGCCAATCGATAAAGAGTTTTCAGCCCACAGTTGATTACCGACAAACGACGCCCTTTCCATAAAGGCTTATCAAGGTAATTAGTGCTTAGTCCGGGAGCGCCCGTTAACTCATCTTCCATTGTAAAATGACTTTCTAAAGTATCAGCAACCGGAAATTTATTTTTAAGCAAGTCGTCGATAGAGGTATACATAAAGTCTTTTTTTGCAGGTAAATGTACTGTCTGACCTTGCAGCACACTATCAATTACGGCACCGGTCACCATTTCGGGCGATGTGTTGGCAATTAACTTACCTGAAGGTGAAATAAGTACTGTATGCGGAATTAACCTGTGCGGAAAATACACGGACAAACTCCGCCCGGTATCGACCCCAAACCACAGGGCAGACGGCCGCGCAGCCAGGAACTGACGTGTGCGATTTACCGACTCGTCGGTGACGGCCAGTACCTGCAATTTGCCTTTATACTGTTGCTGTAATTGGCTCAAGTGCGGCATAACGGTTAGGCAACTGCCGCACCAGGTAGCCCAAAAATCAATAAGCACGACTTTGCCTTTCAATTGCTGCAAAGACGTAGTTTTTACCGGGGCGTTGAGCACGACAGGTAAATAAAAATCGGGCACCGGCTCACCAGTTTTTATCTGAGCATAACCACTTAAAGTGTAAGAGGCCAATAGAATCAGCAGTAGTTTTTTCATGATTTGGTTTTTATTCAAATCACGGTCTTATTGGCGCAGTTGCATATTAATGGATGTTAACCAAAGTTAATTAGTGTTAACGCGTTTCGGTTTTACCGGAAGTACCTGTATTTTCAGGGCCATGAAAAAGCGTATTACCCTGATTATTGGCCTAATGACATTATGTGTTGCCGGCGTAATTGGATTACAGCTTTTTTGGAATTATCAGAATTACCGCAACACCGTAAAAAACTTTGACCGTGATATCAATGAGGTTTTACGTATTGCGGTTGACCGCGAACTGGACCAAAGGCAAAGAATAGTTGTAAAACAGGCTGCACACTGGATGAATGATACCACATTTATCGCCATTACTTGCAAAATTCAGGGCCGCACCCACGAAACTGTTTTTAACATGCGAGATGTGCATCCGTATGATGCTAAAGACAAAGGCATTAGCTTGTCTATCAAAAAATTCAAGCCCCGGTTAAAATCTATCACGCCAGAAGCAAAGCAGTACTTTATCCGACACTTTGCAAATAATATCATTTTGAACGACCTTAAAAAAGGCTTTGTTTACTACTACACACAACGGTTGGGCGACAGCCTGGAGCGTGCTTTTTTAAACAGTAAAGTCAGTCTGCCCCGGCTCAAAAAATTTTATCGACAGGAGTTAAACCGCCGTGGTGTGAGTTCGGCGTTTGTACTTAATACTAACGCAACTGGTAAGCAGCCTTACCTAACGCAACCCGTGAATGCCTCGCTGCGCCGTCCTTACGAAAAAGAATGGATAAAGGCAGCTTTCGAAAGTCCGGGACTATACTTTGTGAGGCAGATGAAATGGGTTGTGTTAGGCACGCTGTTTTTAATTGCTGTTATTATTGCCTGCTTTACTTACACCGTCCGCACCCTGCTATCGCAGCATAAATTGGCTGAGCTGAAAAACAATTTCATTAACAACATGACCCACGAGCTGAACACGCCGCTGGCCTCCATCAAAATTACAGTTGAAGCATTAAACACTTTTAATCATTCGCCCGCTCAGCTAAAAGATTACTTAGGCATCATTAGCTTCCAAACCGACAAACTTACTGACCTAACCCATCAAATACTCAACACTAACAAACTGATCAATAAAAGCAATAAAAATTTTACGTCCGTTAACTTAAATGCGTTAACCAAGGAGTCGCTTGCGATAATGGCACCTCAAACTGATGCCTGTAATGCCGAGCTAGTTTTGGATGCCCAAAGCGACATTATCATCAACGCTGACAAGGACAGCCTGCTTAACGTATTTAACAATCTGGTTGACAACGCCATAAAATATAATACATCAAACCAGCCCGTGTTAAATATCCGGATAACCCAGCGAGGTAGGCAGGCCGCAATGCATTTTTCAGATAATGGTCCAGGTATACCGTATGAATATCGTGCGCAAATATTTGAGCAATTTTTCAGGATACCGCAAGGTAACCAGCACGATGTAAAAGGATTTGGCTTGGGGTTAAGTTACGTAAAACAAGTAATGGATGCTCATCAAGGCCGGGTGCAGGTGAGCGATAATCAGCCTTGCGGCAGTGTATTTACTCTTATATTCCCCATGGCATGAGCACGCAACCCCATATCTTATTGGTCGAAGATGAGCCCCATTTGGCCCGGGTAATCAAAGACAGCTTGGAACAACAAGGGTATGCTGTTACCCATGTAGCGGATGGCCGCAAGGCGTTTACGGCATTTCAGAACGCCGTGTTTGATTTATGCATAGTGGATGTGATGCTGCCGGGTACGGATGGCTTTACGCTGGTCAAACAAATCAGGGCGCAACAACAGCAAGTGCCGGTTTTGTTTTTAACGGCGCGCAGCGCCACGGCAGATGTGATGGAAGGTTACGCCAGCGGCGGTAACGATTACCTGAAAAAACCTTTCAGTCTGGAAGAATTGTTTTTACGTGTGAAAGAACTGCTGCGCAGGTACACCAGTACACAAGCTCCACTTGTACACTCACTCCACATCGGCCGTTATGTATTTACACCGCACAAACAATTGCTGCAGTTGACTGATTATGCCGACATCAAACTATCGCACCGCGAAACTCAATTGCTACAACTATTACATCAGCATCAAAACCAGTTACTCGACCGCAAGTTGGCCCTTAATACCCTTTGGGGCGACGACAGCTTTTTTAATACCCGTACAATGGACGTGTTCATCACTAAACTGCGCAAACACCTGAGCCAGGACCCAGCGGTAGAAATTTTGAATCTTCGGGGCTTGGGCTATAAACTGGTTTGCTGAAAACAGAAAGATACTAATGAGTATAAATTATCAGTTTTGCTTTTAACAATCAGCATTACCACGAAATCCTATTCGAGTCAATACAAACGTTAGATAATTAATATAAGCAATTATAAAACAGCGTCCACCTTAACTAAAAAATTAACATCGGCTTTTAAATCACCGGATTGAGTGCTAATAGATTTCCATTGAGTAGTCGGATAAATCCAAATAGGTTTATCATCGCCGAATGTTACTTTAAGCGGCATGTCAAAGCAATCTACACAATCCGACCACCGAAATTCTATTTTGTCTTTGCCAAACCGATATTGCAACGTTGGAATTTTTATTGTCTGCAAATACTGTTTAAACAGCGGAGAAAAGTCTTTGTGCGTATATGTGTTTAGTTGGTTCAATACTTGCGACGTATTTACAACCTGCTGATAATACCGGTGGTTAAGTGTTCTTAACCAGCCTCTGAAAACTTCTGTTCCCGTAATTTGCCTGATCATGTGCAGCATCGCACTGCCCTTGTAATATTTGTCTGAAGTGTTAGTGCCCAAAATAGGCTCGTCGTTTTTTATGCGCTTCCAAGTTCCGATGGCATATTCATTACCGGCCTGATTTCCGAATGCATAATCGGTATACAATGTCTCCAGGTACTTAGTAAATCCTTCATGTATCCAGGTGTCGCCGTAAGATGAAGCCGTTACACTATTGCCAAACCATTCATGTCCGCTTTCGTGCACCATCATAAAATCCCATTTTAGCCCCCAACCCGAGCGTGAAATAAAATCTTTACCCTGATAACCGTTCTGGAAGCCGTTACCATACGCAACAGCACTTTGATGTTCCATGCCTGGCAGTGGCGCTTCAACCAGTTTATAACTATCGGCGTAAAAAGGATATTTGCCAACCCAATATTCAAATGCTTTAAACATGGTGTCCGTTTGGGCGAAATGCGCTATTCCTTTTTTAAGGTTATAATCAAGTACCCAATAATCTCGGTCAAGCTGTCCGCCTTCACCATGATATGTTCTTCGCCAGGTAACGTAGTGGCCAATATAAGGTATAATGTTATAGCTATTGATTGGGCTTGCTACATTCCATGTAAAGGTGGCTAAACCGTTAGCGCGCTTTTTATTGAACAACCGTCCGTTAGAAACAGCCGTCAACGAATCAGGTACGGTAATAGCTATTTTTGCCCCTTGATTAGGCTTGTCGCGTAGTTCGTCTTTGCAAGGCAGCCAGATGCTTGCTCCCGAGCCTTCGCAAGCTACACTCATCCAGGGCCTGCCCTGCTTATCTTTAGTCCATATCCATCCGTTATCAACCGGAGGGTTTAACGCCTCTTTCGGTTTTCCTTCAAACTGCACTTCAATAACGTATTGCTTTCCCTTGTTTGTCACCGCAGGAAATTCAATAGTATATCTTTCAGCGTTTATCCGTTTGAATATCAGTTGGCGTTTGTTATAAAATACTTTATTTATCATCATGGGCTGCTGCAAACTGATCTCCATGAACTTACCTGCCGTAGCAGCTTTAAATTTAATTATGTTAACTCCTTTTATTGATTTTTCATTGTAGTCTGGAGTCACTGATACATTGTAATGCTGTACATCCCAGGTAAAGACCGCGAAATTGGCATCAGGTAGCCCAACAGTATTACGGTGTACAGGAAATGATTTACCAACGACTGAATTAAGTAACGCACTGACTAAAAAAAGTAAAGTAATCAGGCTTTTAACTATTATAGAGTCGAAAATCAATTGTTTCGTTTTAATCATAAGCTTTCATCATAAAGCAGAGTTTGTAAAACAGATTGCCCATCACTTGTCCGCCTTTTTCCTATTCTGGGCTTTTTTTCGCTCTTTAAGCGCCTGGTTGAGGATATATTCTATCTGGCCGTTGATGCTCCTGAACTCATCGTTGGCCCACTCCTCAATTTCTTTCAGCATCTCGGCGCTTACCCTAAGCGCAAATGGTTTCTTTTCGGCCATGGCTTAAACAGATGCAGCAGCTGCGCGTTTTTGCGTCTCTAAACTCAGTTCCAAAGCTAAAAATGCCAGCATCAGCAGCCATTTATTCGACTTAGCATCAGGATTAATTTTAATAGTCGGCGTCTTAAAAAAACACGGTTCAATGCTTAGCAATTCCGTTCCGTTGGCTGCTTTCCAGACAGTTAACCCTCTCCAAAGCGATGGTTTTTCGAAAGTTGCAGTAAAGCCGTCATTGGCGGTAAAGGTAATTTTTGTACCCCAAAAGTTGTGGCTCAAAGTTGCCAACTCTTCACCCTTCTCATTCTTAATTGGCCGGTTTTTCCATTTACTACTGTCGGTAATCCATGTTTCACCGGCGGTTTCCATAATAGCTTTAGTACGCCATACGCCTTCATGACGCAATAAACCGTAGCTGTACTGCCCGTCGGTAAACTGGTGAGTAGGTCGCCAAAAGCCTTCGCGCTTTAAAATAATTTCGTTGGTGCGCAACGTTTCTATAGGTTTGTAGTAACTCATGGCTTAATGATATAAGGTACCTGTATTTACCACTGGCGACACTGCTTTTTCGCCGCAAAGCACTACCAACAGATTGCTCACCATGGCAGCTTTCCGCTCTTCGTCCAGCTCAACAATATTTTTTTCGGATAAGCGCGATAGCGCCATCTCTACCATGCCCACCGCGCCTTCTACAATTTGCTTGCGGGCGGCTATAATAGCCGATGCCTGTTGTCTTTGCAGCATGGCGTTGGCAATTTCCGGCGCGTAAGCCAGGTGCGATATCCGGGCTTCCAGCACGTCGATGCCTGCGCGGTCAAGGCGGGCGTTTAGTTCCTGCTCTAACAACAAGCTTACTTGCTCGGCTCCGTCACGCAACGTAACCTGCGCAGTTTCGTCTTCCAGGTGGTCGTAAGCAAATGTGTTGGCCAAGTGGCGCACGGCAGCCTCACTTTGAATATTGACATACTGTATGTAATCTTCTACTGCAAAAACAGCTTTTGCGGTGTCTTTTACCTGCCAAACAATAACGGCTGCAATCTCAATGGGGCTACCCATTTTATCGTTTACCTTGAGTTGCTGCCCGTTCAGATTAAACGCTTTTAGGGATATTTTCTTCTTGGTGGTAAACGGGTTCACCCAAAAAAAGCCGTCTTTTTTTACGGTACCCACATATTTACCAAACAGCGTAAGCACCTTCGCCTCGTTCGGGTTGACAATGATAAGGCCTGGGAGCACCACGATAAAGTTTATTAAAAATATGATGGCCATAAGTACAAAAAGCTGTACAAAGCCTAAATATACAGTTACAGCAAGCAGAGCAAGGAACAAAATAAAAGCTCCGTAACCTGATGGCGGATTGATCGTTTTTTCGGTTTCCATAAGAGTGATTTTATGATTTAAAGTGATATCATAAAGATATCAAAATAGATATAACAAAAACAACAAAATTTGAAAGAAAAGTTTTGGGTGGCTCTGAATTTTTAGCAAAGGTGCCCGTTGCCTGCCTTATTGCAACTGCAATACAGGTATAAGCAAATGGCAGGTTGAAATATGCACAGCGTCATCGGTTTGTATTTACTTCCCCGAAATACTTTACCTTATTTTAATATATCAGCTATTATTCGTACCTTTAAACTTATTCAGAAAATAAGATGCTCAAAGGTTAGCCGGATGACGCTTTACAATGCTTCTTCGGCGAAATCATATACTTTTCTTAATGCTGCAATTTTGCAGCTGCATCGTTTAAATTTTGAGGGCAACCGAATCAGCCTTTGCTGATAGTCGGCCTTTGGAGACACAGATTTAGTATAGGCAGCTTACACTTTACAACCGGTGTTAGCCTTTGCACAGAATTTTAATTTAACTTTACACAAAGTAGACCTTTTATCATCGAATAATACGGTTTATATTATCTGCCGGGCTTAAAAAGCATAAACCGCCTGGTATAACACTTAAAACTATTTATGGGTAGATCCACAGAGACATTTAGCAAAAAAGAGCGCGAAAAGAAAAAGCTCAAAAAACAACAAGACAAAAAAGAAAAGGCCGAAGACCGTAAAAACAATACGGCCAAAGGTAAAGGCCTCGACGACATGATGGCCTATGTTGATGAAGATGGTAACATCACGTCTACGCCGCCCGATCCGTCAAAAAAACGTAAGATATCGGTTGATGATATCCAGATTGGCGTGCCCAAGCAGGAAGACATTGTAGAGGAGGTTGAAAGAAATGGTTCAGTTACCTTTTTCAACGACTCAAAAGGTTATGGCTTTATTCGCGACTTACAGTCGCAGGAAAGCGTTTTTGTTCACATCAATGCCTTAAGCGAACCTATTAAAGAAGGCGACAAAGTTACTTTCGAAATAGAACGCGGACCTAAAGGTTTAACCGCCGTTAAAGTGAAAAAGAAAGCTAAGTAAGTTATTACTTCTGTAGTTGAAATATAGGAGCACTTGTCTTGACCGGCAGGTGCTTTTTTGTTTCGACCAACTTCTGCATGAAGTTTACTGGCATTAAAACGTACGCCTTAACGCTAAATTATTCCAGCGGTAGTGTAAAATAAAACGTTGAACCCTCACCCACTTTACTCTCTACTCCTATCTGGCCGTTATGCATCTGTATAATTTCGGCACACAAATATAGGCCAATGCCGAAACCCGAAATAGTAAGTGTATGTTTACTCTCCACGCGGTAAAACCTGTCAAATAAACGGGGCTGGTCATGCGGCTTTACACCCATGCCTTCGTCGCGTACGCTTACTTTCAATACGCCGGCTTCGTGAGTGCATGTTATTTCTACCAGTTTGCCTTTTGGAGAATATTTAATGGCGTTGCTTAGTAAATTAGAAACTACCTGAGCAATTTTGTCGCGGTCTGCGTTCACGGTAACTACATCTGCATGGGCGATTTTCAGTTCATGGCTTTGCGACAGTGACCGGGCTTCGCCTACACATTCAGACAGTAATTCGCTCATTTCAAATGGCTGCTTGTTGAGCTGAATTTTACCGGCTTCTAACCGGGCAACGTCTAAGAAGCTTTTAATCAGCATCGTCATTTTTTCAATCTGCTGCTCAATCTTCAGCAAACTGTTAGACAAAAACGTATCATCCGCTTTCTGAGCCTTGGCTTTCAATAATTGTGTGAAACCTTTGGCTGTCGTTAGTGGTGTTTTTAACTCGTGGCTTACAATCGCGATGAAATCATTTTTGCGGTTTTCCTCATTTTTCCGGTTAGTGATGTCAATCAACACACCCGAAAATTGCGGTGCGCTACCGTCGCCGGCATAATACAATTGCCCAAATGCTTTTACCCAACGCACGTTGCCATCGTGATATCCAACAATGGGATATTCAACGTCGTAAATACGGTTGCGTTGCACCGTGGCATCCATGGCTGCAATTACCATTTCGCGGTAATCTTCTTGTATCTGAGCAATTGCCTGGTCAAGCGTCATGGGTTCGTCGGCATAAAAACCGAATAGTTCTTTCACCCGCGGCGATGCTACCAGTTCGTTGGTTTTACCATCAAAATACCATGTCCCTAATTCGGCAGATTCAACAGTTACCCGTAGTTGCTCTTGCAACACCTCTCGTTGCAGTCGTTCCTTTACACGGTCTGTCACATCATCAACCGTAGCTAACACGCCACTCACCTTGCCTTCGGCGTCTATAATTGGCGAGTAAACAGAGTTTACGAAAACTTCGCGCAGGGTATCGCCGCTTTTCAAAAACAGGCGCATCTCTGTATTTACCTTGGGTATGCCGGTCTGGTAAACTTTATCCAGTAAATCGAACACTGGCTGGTCTTCTAATTCGGGCCGGGCTTCGCGATGCGGCTTACCCAAAACCTCATCCAGCGTCCTTCCCCATATTTTTAACAATGGTTCGTTTACGGCTTCAATTACTTGGTTGGGACCGTTAAGCCAGGCAATACCCAGGGCAGCCTGCTCAAAAAAGCTACGGAAGATAGATTCGCTGATTGAAACCCGCGCATTGAGTTGCAAAATATTTTTTTGCGTGCGTAAAAGTTCGGCATTGGTATGCTCTAATTTATCATTAGTGGTTGCCAGTTCGTTATTGCTCGCCCGCATCTCCACAGCAGCAGCCTTCAGTTCGTCGTTAGCCTCGTTTAGATGGCGGTTCAGTGTGCTTACTTCTTCTTCTTTCTCCCGCAATCGCTGTCGTCCAAGCACTTGTTCGGTGACGTCGGTTGCGGAGTGTAGTATGCATAGCATGGAACCATCTGGCCTTTTTATAGCCCGGTAAATAAAGTCGAAGTAAAAAGTTTCGAGAACGCCTCTGGTATTCAGTATAGCAGGTGTATGACGCGCCTCGTAAGTGACACCCGTGCGCCAAACCTGCTGCATCAAAGGAAAAAATTCCTGACCATGCAATTCGGGCACGGCTTCTAACATTGGCTTACCAATCACGCTGCGGTCTTTTCCCCAAAAGCTAATCATTTTATCGTTGGCCATCTCAATAATGATGTCATCACCCGTATAGATGGCGGTAGCATCCTGAGATAGGGCCAAAATTTCTAATAAGGTACGGTCGTTCAGCCGGCTTGCTTTATGATTTTCCAAGTGTACTTAATTACAGAGCAAAAATATACAATTATTGGTTCCGGTTTATAAAATCAGTCCTGCCACAAAAACTTAGAGTTTTTCATAGCAGTATTTTAGCCTTATAACCTTTGCAAGACTTCTCACAAGATACATTATATAATGTAAAATGTTTCTTTCTCAAATATAACAGCATGCTATCATGCTTGCACAATTTTGTACATTTAACAATTAAACAAATAAAATTAAACTCTGGCTTAATATTCGAAAAGCGAGATTTGTCGTGAAACAAAAAACAAAACTAAGTGTATATGCAGATCAGACAATTACTTTATTCATCGTTAGCGGCGGTGCTTTTACTGGCCTCGTGTTCTAAAGGCGACATGACGCCCAACGCTACCTCGGACGCTCCCCAGGCAACGACTTCTACGTATAGGACGCAGGCGGTTACCCAAACCTTTGCCGAAGATTTTGAATCGGGTACTAAGACAGCCTATGCCGCAGCCAGCGTAACTTTGAATAGTGGTTCCTGGACGTTGGACAATGCTCTGATAGGTACTTCATCATCCGACCCTAAAAATGGCAGCAAGTCAGTGCGCATCACATCAACCGGCAGCTTAGGCATGAATTTTAACGTGTCTACCGGTGCATCAACGGTTACAGTAAAGTATGCCGTGTACGGTTCTGATGGTTCCTCTACTTTCCAATTATGGGCTTCGTCAAACAGTGGCAGCACTTACGCGCAGGTGGGTTCTACTATTACCGCTTCATCATCAACTTTAAATACCGCTACCTTTACTGTAAATCAGCAAGGCACACTACGTTTCCAGTTGCGTAAAGTGAGTGGTGGTTCTAACCGTATTAATATCGACGACTTTACTGTAAACAGCTACGACAACGGATCTACAGGGGGTGGCGGTAGCACCGGCGGTTCAACCGGCGATAATAGCAACCTGTTGATGGGTAACCCCAGCGGCGCGGTAGCCAGCACCTCCTACCCGACTAACTACCTGATGGACCAGACTTATTTTGTGGAGAGCTATAACCGCGACCGAGGTACGCCAAACTGGGTAAGCTGGTATGTGGGTAGCAGCACTTTAGGCTCAACCGACCGTACAGACGCGTTCCGTGCCGACACCAGTTTACCTTCGGGATGGTACCAGGTACAAAGCACCAGCTACTCAGGCAGTGGATTTGACCGCGGCCACAATTGTCCGTCGGCCGACCGCACCACCACCACAACGGCCAACCAGGCAACCTTTTTGATGACCAACATGATCCCGCAGGCGCCTAATAATAATCAGCAAACCTGGGCTAACCTTGAAAATTATGCCCGCTCATTGGTGACTGCCGGTAACGAGGTTTACATTGTGATGGGTAGCTATGGCACCGGCGGTACTGGTAGCAACGGTTATACCACTACCGTGGATGCCGGTCGTGTAACCGTGCCATCTAATGTTTGGAAAGTGATTGTAGTGCTACCTAACGGCAATAACGATTTAAGCCGGGTAACCAGCTCGACCCGTGTTATTGCGGTAAATACGCCAAACACCAACAGCATTAACAGCGATTGGAAAACGTATCGTTGTACCGTGCGCAGCATTGAAAGCGCCACCGGATATAACTTACTATCAGCCTTACCGCAAAGCGTACAGGATGCGGTAGAAACAAAAGTAGACAACCTATAAAAGCAAAACATTAACAAACTAAAAGACCGGCTTCTGTTTATCGGAGCCGGTCTTTTGGTTTATTACAATATCACAAAATATTATGTTTCAATAAGCAAAGTACGCATACCACTTACGGTGCCGTGTATATTGATACCGATGATAAACACCTGAACCTGAATTTCGCCGACACGGTAAACCGTAATGTCGGTTAACTCATTTTTAAGCGACTCCATAAACTCGCGGAAACGCGCCGAGGTCTCGGGCGGCACCGATGGCGATTCGGGGTTGGCCATATTGCGGAACAGATGCTCGACGGTCGTTTTTTCAATCAGCGTGCCTTGTGGCTTGTCAGCCAGTTTAAGTACTACGGCCTCGCTAATGGCGGTATCGTCAGTAGCAAAATATTCAAACGGATAATCCGACTCGCTCATCATCAACAGACCGCTGGCGGCCTGTTCCAGGTTACTTTGTGTACTCATGATTGTGAAATTCTTTTTCTTTAAGGTATCCTGAACAAAAATGTTTGCCTCAGGTGCAAATGGCGCCCTGTCATGAGGCTGATGCCCCGCCATTCCCAAAGCTAATTGAAACACATACAATGCTTGCATAAGGTTAAGTTGAACGCATCCAAGGCTGTAAATTTTGCCTAATGATGCGACAGTGAAAGTAATGATTGTAGATTAAATTTTAAGTAAAGGATTATTAAATTTTCAGCTTCTTAGTCTATCAGTAACATAAAATATTTCTGACCAACTGAAATCTAAAATTAACGGGAATCGTTATGACAACCGACAAAGATTAACTGTTTATTAAAAGCCGTAAGCAGTTATTTTAGCCCGACAGTTAAAATTTCCGCGTTTCCAAATCTTTAGCACAAATTGTTGTAATTTCAGGGCAAAACTTTTTATCCCCTTGAAAAAGATTTTCGCCGTCCGGTTCCCGCGTAAATCGTGGCCGCACGTTTTCATATTGCCAATGCTGTTGAATAGCCTTATGTCCTGCCAAGGCAAAAAGGCGTCACCCATGCCGGTTGATGATACGGCTCAGGTTAATAAAATTGCTTATCTTGCTCACGGCATGATGCTGTCTGCAGATTCTCCTAAAACTGCAGCCTACATACAGCAGGCATTTGCCCGACTTCACAATCCGGGGTTCGAAACCAAATATACACGGTTCAATTTGTTACGTGAATATTATTACTTTCACAAATCTGATTATTTATCAGCGCTTCACTATACTGATAGTTGCCTCAGTGTTCTTAAAAACCAATCGCGCGATAATGATTATACAGACAGGTACGCCGAAACACTACTAAACCGTGGGGATGCACTGCTGAAACTAAAACGTTATAACGAGGCGTATGCAGCATTTTATCAGGCTAAACTTAAAATTTCCAAATTTGGCGACAGGTGTGATAACGCACCGATGCGTTTTGACTTTTATCAGCGATTAGCTAACGTAAGTTACGGTCAGAGTCAGTTTTTGGAGGCAGTTGCGCAGCAGCGCAAAGCAATAGCCACATTGCAGCAATGTGAATTAGATAAGAAATATGCCTACGCCATACAGGGTGCCTATGATAACATTGGCCTATACCTGATACAAGCCGGGCATGTTGATGAAGCCATTACCGCCTATCATCTGGCACTCGACGTTATTAAAAATGCACCGGTCAAAGATAAACAGCAGAAGATAAATTTAAACGTAGCCGAAGGCGTAGTACTGGGTAATTTGGGCTCAGCTTTGTTAAAAAAAGGCAAAACCACGCTTGCCGAAAAATATTTCAGGCAGAGTATTGCTATCAATAGCCGGCCGGGTTAT
>CAXYKR010000459.1:0-5223 GCA_964277815.1 uncultured Mucilaginibacter sp.
CTCGGACCCATATCAAAAGTAAAACCTTTATCTTGCCATATGCGTGCACGCCCCCCAGGTTGGTCATTTTTTTCAAGTACAGTTACCTGGTATCCTTGTTTAGCCATTAGGGTAGCAGCAGCCATGCCGGCAAAGCCGGCACCTATCACAACAATGTTTTTCGGGGTCATTACGGTTCTACAAGGCTAAAGTAACTAAATTGTTTTGCTGCCAAACAAAACAATTTGGTATAAATTAATGTACATTTGGTATAAGCCCGCACTACCTGATGAATTTGTATGACGAAACCTGCTTTGAATGCAGTAAAATTATAACCAATAAATATAGCACGTCATTTAGCAAGGGCATCATGGCTTTTGATAAACGGTTCCGCTATCCTATTTATGCCATTTATGGTTTTGTACGCTACGCGGACGAAATTGTAGATACTTTTCATGACTACAACAAACAGCAACTGATTGCCGGTTTCAGGGCCGAAACCTTTGTGGCTATCGAGCAAAAAATCAGTTTAAACCCGGTTTTGCATTCTTTTCAACAAGTAGTTAATCAATACAACATTGACCATGATTTGATTGACGCCTTTTTGCGCTCGATGGAAATGGATTTGGATTTAACTGCCTGCGACGGCGAAGAGTATAAAGAATACATTTACGGTTCGGCAGAGGTGGTAGGTTTGATGTGCCTGAGCGTTTTTTGCGAAAACAACCCGGCACTTTACCAGCGCCTGGTGCCTATGGCCCGCAGCCTGGGGGCGGCCTTTCAGAAAATTAATTTTCTGCGCGATGTAAAGTCCGATTTTGAAGACCGCGGCCGTACTTATTTTCCTGACGTTGATTTTAAGCGTTTTACGGAGCGCGACAAGCAATGCATCGAAAAAGATATTGAAAAAGATTTTAACGATGCCTTTACCGGTATTAAACTTTTACCGCCCGGAACGCGTTTAGGCGTTTATATTGCCTATATTTACTACCGTCAACTGTTCAAAAAAATAAGCAGAACGCCCGCCAATACTATTTTGCAGAAGCGCATTCGTATCTCTGATACTCATAAAACTGCATTGTACTTTAAAGCTGTTT
The DNA here is from genome assembly GCA_964277815.1 of uncultured Mucilaginibacter sp. Taxonomy (GTDB): domain Bacteria; phylum Bacteroidota; class Bacteroidia; order Sphingobacteriales; family Sphingobacteriaceae; genus Mucilaginibacter. The sequence continues at coordinate 1,077 of CAXYKR010000459.1, forward strand.
TGCATCAAAAGCTAAAAGTGATTTAATGAAGTGGAAACCGTTTGCAGCAGCATTAACATTTTTTTTAATAATGCTGGCAAATACCTTATATGCCGATACGCCCAGTCCTAAAGTTATTCGCAAACAACTGTTAGAAGCGCTCGACCGGCGCAGCCTTACCGATTCTTTATACAATACTCTTTCGGCCGAGCCCAACAAAAGCCCGCTCTATGTTTGCTACTTAGGCGTAGTACAGGCTTTAAAAGCCAAACACGCCTGGAACCCGTATTACAAAGTTAAATACCTCAACGATTCGGAAAAAACCCTGCAGCAGGCCATTAACCATGAGCCGGATAATATCGAAATCCGATTTATGCGATTCTCGATAGAGCATAATGTGCCGGGCTTTTTAGGATATGGCAAACACCTTGTAGCCGACCGTGAGGAAATGATTAAACAGCTTAATGCCAAACACTATGGCACGGCCGACAAAGACACGGTGGTTACTATCATTAAGTTTTTGCTGGACTCCAAACGCTGTACACATCACGAAAACGAAATACTTAAAAAACAGTTAGCCGCCTTAACGTGAAATACGCTTACCTGCTCATCAATTTCCTGACTATTTTATTTCCGGTATTGCTATCGTTTGATAAGCGGGTGGCCTTTCATAAAAAATGGAAATACATCTGGCCAGGCATGGCTATAACAGGGTTGGTGTTTTTATTTTGGGATGTACTTTTTACGGTTAAGGGCGTATGGTCTTTTAATCCTGATTATATCATTGGCATCAAGTTTTTTGATTTACCATTAGAAGAAATTTTATTCTTTTTAACCATCCCTTTCGCATGCATGTTTATTTACGCGTGTCTTGATTATTACGTAAAGTGGTCGTTATCGCAAAATATCAGCAAAACCACCTCCTTACTGGTCGTCATCTTGTGCGTGGCCATGCTATCCGTATATTACAACCGCTTGTATACAGCCGTTAACTTTGGTTTTTTGCTGGTGGTACTTATGGTGTTGCAGTATGTGCTAAAATCAAACTGGCTCAACCGGTTTTACATGACTTACGTAGTGTCATTACTTCCATTTTATGTAGTGAACGGCATTTTAACATCGGTACCTATTGTGTTGTACAACAACGCCGAAAATATGGGCAAGCGGGTGGGTACAATCCCTGTCGAAGACCATTTTTACTCAATGGCCTTACTGCTTATGAATATTGGTTTCTTTGAGTATTTTAAGCGTAAAAATCAATCATCAATAGCATGACTGATTTACCTGTTTACACCCGGTCGCAGCTGGCTTTGCGCAACGGGCAGGACAAGCCGCAGATTTGGATAGCCCACGAGGGTAAAATTTATGATGTAACCCAAAGCCGCTTATGGCTTAACGGCAAACATTATGAACACTGGGCCGGTCAGGATTTAACTGAAGAACTGGTCGGCGCACCGCACTCGGCAGACGTATTTAGTCGTTTTAATGTCATAGGAATACTTAAATAATGTATATTACACCAAAACCCAAACTACCGCGTTAGTATTGGAAAGTAAACGTTAAAATTGCAACAAATGAGAAATGTGATTTCAGTATTGAGCAGCGTTAAAGAATTGATTATTGCTATTTTTTCTCCCGCTAACTCTAAGCCAAGCCCTGTTTACGTACCTGTAAAGCAAGTAAATAAACACCCTTTTATAAAAAACTAAAGCAGCGGAAACTGCTTTAGTTTCCCTTTTTTATTCTACTGTTCATCTGCTTTCGCAGTTGAACAGCTTTTCCCCGAGCCATCCGCATAACCTGTTCCAGGTTGTTTTAATCAACATCTAACCGTTGATGTTCCCTGCAATAATTCATAAAAGCTTAGCTTTGCGTTTAGCTAATTAACTCATGACATTCAGTACGCCCGATAAAAACGCACAAAACAAATACATTTTGTTCTTTTTATTGGGATGGACATTACTGAACGTTCTGCAAGCCTGCACCCTAGGCATACACTCTGATGAAGCTTATTATTGGGTATACTCCCGTTTTTTAGACTGGGGATATTTTGACCATCCGCCCATGGTGGCGGTATTCATCCGCATAGGCGACAGTATTATCCATAACGAGTTTGGCCTGCGGCTCATGACTATCATTAGTAGCACCGTATCTATGTACGTGCTTTGGCTCATTGCCCGTAATTACCAGATTAGTGCCCGGTGGTTTATGGTTGTTATCACCGGAACACTCATTTTTCATATCTACGGGTTTAGTACTACGCCTGATGCACCGTTACTGCTGTTTACTATCCTGTTCTACTACTTCTACCAGCAATACTTAGATAACGACAGCTGGGGCTTAGCGGCTATTTTAGGCTTGGTAGTTGCCTGCTTGTTGTATAGTAAGTACCACGGACTACTGCTGGTTATATTTACGCTGGCTGCCAACATTGGCTTGTTTAAGCGCCGAACGTTTTATTTAATCCCCATACTTGCATTAGGCTTATTTGCGCCTCATTTGTTGTGGCAGGTTAATCATGGCTATCCATCAGTTAATTATCACCTATTCGAGCGTTCGTCAGAAACCTATGAGTTTGCGCATACTTACCTGTATATTCCGGGACAGTTGTTGATGGCAGGGCCGCTGGTGGGTTGGTTTTGGTTTTATTATGGCCTGGGCAGGCGCAGCATCGATTTATTTACCCGTTGCCTACTGATAAACAGTGCCGGTATTTACATCTTCTTTTTACTCAACACCGCCAAAGGCAATGTACAGCCACACTGGACACTGATTGGCTTTGTGCCTTTGGTATTGCTGGTACTCATCAGGCTTCACCAAGACATCTACCCAAAATGGTTATTTAAACTGGCGGTTATTAACGCAGCCCTGATTATTATTTTCAGGTTAATGCTGGCTGCCGGCTTGCCTTTTTTAAAAAACGCCAATGCTTTTAAAAGTTATTATCGTTTTGATGAGTGGAGCCGGCAGATTAAACAAAAGGCAGGCAATCATTACATTATTCTTGAGGGCGGGTTTCAGTTGCCCTCGAAATATAACTTTTATACCAACAGCTTAAAAGGTTTTGATTACGATGATGTGTTTTACCGCCGCACGCAATATGACATCTGGCCAATTGAGGACAGCCTGCAGCATCAAAAGGCTTATTATCTATCACCCTATCCCATGGTGCTTAAGGCCGATACCCTGCATACCGCCGACGGGATATGGTATGGGGCCTGGGTAAATGATGTGCACACGTTTCAAAAAATAGATATCCGTACCGATAATTATAAAATAAAGGCCTCGCCCAGGCAACCGCTTAATCTGAAATTACAGTTGCTTAATCCGGGTAACAGCGATGCAAATTTTAAAGCTACGCCCGAACAGCCGGTAGAGTTACGGGCTTGCTTTTATAAAAACGACAGTTTGCTGCATGTTATAACGGCAAAGCCCGATTTTAATAAAATCACCATTCCGGCGCATCAACAGGTTAATTACGTTCTGCAGGGACAGGCGCCTGTTGCCAAAGGTCGTTATATGCTCATTTTTTCTATTCGCACCAAGCCTTTTCCGGGTGGCAGAAACAGCAGGATTGTTAACTTTACCGTGCAATAATTTGCTTTTTAGCTGATGAATAAAAAACTCTACTTCATACTTTTTTTACTATTACTCACCCGTTTTGCACAAGCCCAAAGCCTGGATGTGCATTTTAACGGCCTGGGCTTTTTAGATAACCGCGAATACCGCGCGTATATTGACCGCTCACGTACCTATTCAGGCACTCGTTTAGCGCTTGATTTTGGCTTAAACCTTGATAGCCTCAACCACTTTGTAGTGGGCGTAAACGGCATCCATGAGTTTGGCGCCAAGCCTTACTTTTTGAAGGTAGACCCGGTAGCTTATTATGAGTTTAAGAGTAGTAAGTGGCTGTTTAATGCCGGTATGTTTCCGCGCGAGGGCTTGCTTACCAATTATCCGAGAGCTATTTTAAATGATACGTTAAGATACTACCGCCCCAACTTAGAGGGTTTACTTACTCGTTACCAAGGCGCACATGGCAATATTACCATCTGGCTGGATTGGGTGAGCCGCCAAACCAATACCGACCGCGAACAGTTCCTGTTTGGTTCGTCGGGCAAGTACTTGCCTAACGAATTTGGACCGTTTTACCTGTCGCATTATTTTA
>CAXYKR010000460.1:0-6096 GCA_964277815.1 uncultured Mucilaginibacter sp.
GCGTTTATCGGGCTTACGTACTAATACAGACCTCATTGTACTGCCCGAAATGTTTACCACCGGCTTTACCATGAATGCTGCCGAACTGGCCGAACCCATGCAGGGCAAAACCATGCAATGGATGGAAAGCACGGCAAAAAAGTACGAGTGCGTAGTAACCGGTAGCCTCATCATCGCCGAAGACGGCAAATATTACAACCGGCTTATTTGGATGCAACCCGATGGCCACTACGAATATTATGATAAGCGCCACCTATTTGCCTTGGGTAAAGAACACACCACCTATACTTCCGGTAAAAAGAAGCTGTTGGTTAAGCTTAAAGGCTGGACCATTTGCCCCATGATATGTTACGATTTGCGTTTCCCGGTTTGGATACGTAATAATCCTGATGAGTTTTATGATTTGCTGCTGATAGTAGCCAACTGGCCAGAGCGCCGCTCGCTGCACTGGCGCACACTGATTCCTGCCCGTGCGGTCGAAAACCAGGCTTATGTAATTGGTGTAAACCGCGTTGGTCACGACGGCAACGAAGTGTACCACTCCGGCGATTCGACATGCATCGACCCCAACGGCAACGTCATTTATTACAAGCGCGATGAGGAAGATTTGTACACCTTTACTATCAACGCCGACGAGCTTATTAAAACACGCCGCGCCCTGCCCTTTTTACGGGATGCCGACGCTTTTCATTTAGACGAATAGCAGCCGGTCAACAACCATTTATTTGAATTGTGCTTTATGGGCCAAGTGCTTATCTTGCGCTTTATATCCAATTTAAATACCCGCAACTACATGATTTCTTTTAAACAAGTATTAACTTTTACGCTCACTTGTTTATGGTTTGCTGTAACGGTGCAGCAGGCTTCGGCACAAAAAAAGAAACGCGACTACTCGCCTTACGTTAATCCTTTTCTTGGCACGGGCGGCCATGGCCACACCTTTCCGGGCGCTACGGCGCCATTTGGCATGGTACAGCTTAGTCCGGATACCCGTTTGGAGGGTTGGGATGGATGCTCGGGATATCATTACACGGATACTACGGTTTATGGCTTTTCGCACACCCACTTAAGCGGCACTGGCATTGCCGATTACTGCGACGTGCTGTTTATGCCCACTACCGGCACGCCCCAACTGCAAAATACAGCGTATCGCTCGGGTTTTAAAAAGTCGGACGAGTCGGCCTCGCTCGGTTACTATAAAACCAAACTAAGCAAGTATAATATCGAAGTCGAACTTACTGCCACCCAGCGTGCGGGCTTACATCAATACAGTTACCCGTCAACCACTCAGGCCAATATCATCATCGACCTGCACCATCGCGACAAGGTTTTAAATTCGTGGATTGAGGTGGTTAACGACCATGAAATACGTGGTTACCGGCAGTCGCAATCGTGGGCGGCTAATCAGCATTTGTACTTTTATGCCAAGTTTTCTAAACCGTTTAAAACCTACGGCATCGCAGCTAATGATGTAATACAACAAGGTAAAAGCAAACTGGAAGGCAATAACATCAAAATGTTTGTACAGTTTGATGACCCTAAAGAGGTACTGGTTAAAGTAGGTATATCTTCGGTAAGTGCCGACGGTGCGTTGAAAAATCTGGATGCCGAAATCAAAGATTTTGATTTTAAGCAGGTGCAAAAACAAACCAAAGCCGATTGGAACAAAGAACTTTCCAAAATTGATGTACAGGGTGGCGGCCCGCCGGTACAACAGGCGCAGCAAAATATGCAAAGCATGTATGGCGGTTATCCATATAGTTCAAGACAACCGCAACGCAAAGCAGCCCCGGCTGTAGATTATACCAAGTACAAACAAACCATATTTTACACGGCGCTTTACCATTGCATGATAGCGCCTAACATCTACAACGATGTTGATGGGCAATATCGTGGCATGGACGGGCAGGTACATACGGCGCAAGGTTTTAATTACTACACGGTTTTCTCTTTATGGGATACATTCAGGGCCGAACATCCGTTACTAACGCTGATTGATAAAAAGCGCACGCTCGATTTTATTAAATCGTTTTTGGCGATGTATGAGCAGAGCGGCGTTTTGCCTGTATGGCCTTTGGCATCTAACGAAACCTTTTGCATGATTGGCAACCACGCCATCCCCGTTATTGTGGATGCTTACAGCAAAGGCATACGCGACTTTGATGCCGGCAAAGCATTAGAGGCCATGAAAGCCTCAGTAAACCGCAACCAGTTCGGCCTGGAATCGTACCGCAAAAACGGCGTGGTGTTGGCTGACGATGAAACCGAATCGGTATCGCGCACGCTTGAATATGCCTACGACGACTGGTGCATAGCCCAGATGGCCAAAATGATGAACCGGCCGGATGATTACACCATTTATATTAAACGCGCCCAGTACTGGAAAACCTCGTTTAACAACCAGAACGGATTTATGCAGGCCCGTATCAACGGTAGCTGGTTTTTCCCTTTCGATCCCACCGAGGTCAACAACAACTACACCGAAGCCAACGCCTGGCAATACAGTTTTTTTGTGCCGCAGGATGTTGAAACTTTAGCCGATAAACTGGGTGGCACTGATAAATTGGAAGCCAAGCTGGACGAATTATTTAGTATCAACAGTGCCATAACCGGCAAGCAGGTATCGGACATTACTGGACTGATTGGCCAGTATGCCCATGGCAATGAGCCCAGCCACCACATGGCTTACCTGTATAACTTTACCCCTAACCCGCAAAAAGCGCAGGTACAGCTCAACAAAATTTTCAACTCGCAATACACGGATAAACCTGATGGACTGGCAGGGAATGAAGACTGCGGACAGATGTCGGCCTGGTATGTGATGAGTGCGCTGGGTTTATATAATATTGCACCCGGTCAGCAGCAATTTTCTGTGGGTTTACCGCAATTTGAAAAAGCCACCATCACGCTCGAGAACGGTAAAAAGTTTACTATCCTCAACGCCGGTACTTCCGTAAGCCTGAGCAACACTTACCTGCAGGGCATGAACCTGAACAAGAAACCTTACAGCAAATTATTTATAGACTATAAAGATTTAGATGATGGCGGCGAATTTGAGGTTTTTATGGGCCGCTTGCCTAACCAGCTTTTTTTGCAGGAGTTGGAAAAACCCACATCCCGCATCACCGATTCGTTAATTGTGGCTAATCCGTGCTTTATTGTACCGTCGCGCAATTTTAAACAGACGTTAACCATCGCCATGAATTGTGCCGACCAGAACGCCAAAATTCATTACACCACTGATGGCAGCCCCCCCGACGCGCAATCAAACGTTTATGTAAACCCCATCAAAATTTCGGCAACAACTACTTTAAAAGCTATCGCCATCAAAAATGGAAAGGCAAGCTTTGTAAACACAGGCACATTTACGCAACTACAGGGTAACACTAAAATTACGCTGCTCAGCAAATACTTACCCAACTATGCAGCCAGCGGCAACGATGCACTGATTGACGGCATTACCGGCAAAACAAACTGGCAGATGGGCAACTGGCAAGGCTATCAGAATAACAACCTCGAAGCAGTGGTTGATTTAGGGCAGGTTAAACCCATAAAACAGGTTAGCTTAGGTACCTTGCAGGATACGGGCGCGTGGATTGTGTTTCCTAAACAAGTGCAGTTTGCCTTGTCAGATGATGGGAAGAACTACCGCCCGGCCTTTACCGTTCAAACCCGTGTGGGCATTGAAGATACCAAGGTGCAAACTCAAACTTTTACGGCTCCGTTAAATAGTCGGGCACGGTACATTAAAGTTACTGCCCGGCAATATGGCCCGCTGCCTGCCTGGCATGCTAACAAAGGCAGCGCCTCGTACATTTTTGCTGATGAAATTACGGTAGAGTAACTAGTAAAAGTCCATAAAACACAAACGCCGGGACGATATGCCCGGCGTTTTGCGTAATCAAAAAAATCAACCTATACAACTTATTATCTATGATAAGCGGTGCGATATACACGGGTAGCGCGCGGACGCCCATCATAACGTGTATAGTAACCGTTGCGATATCCGCTGCGGTAAGCAGCCTGTCTTTTCTGCACGGTTCTGCGGTGCTCATTACCAACAATGTAACCACCGCCTGCACCTACAGCTGCACCAATCAGCGCACCTTTAAGGTTTTTACCTATTAAGCCACCCACTAAAGCGCCACCGGCACCGCCTATAATAGCGCCTTTAGCTTGCGAGCTCATGCGACTTTGCGCTTGCACATTTACCGAACTTGATAAAACCGGAATTATCAGGGCTAAAACAAAAACTATCTTTTTCATAATCGTATTCTTTAAGTGTGTTTATACAGTATCAGATGCCTGATGTACTCAAAGGTTTAATCCAAACAAATCTGTAACAGAGGCGTTACTTGCCTACAAAATGGTTTACATGCGTCCTCAACTCATGAAAACGTTTATTTAAATGGTAACAGACCAACTTTTTTACAAATCACCGCAACGGTTTTTAAGAGGTAATGATAGTAATACAAATTATCATCTACTCAACATAACCAAGTATTTGCAGCTATAATTTTTATCTTTACCTCCATACTTATGGAATTCCGACAACAAGAAAGCACCGAACAGTTTCTATCGGGCGGCGGCGAAATGGGTAAACTAATCCGTACGATGGATTGGTCTAACACCGCCCTCGGCCCTATTGAAAGCTGGCCGCAAAGCTTACGCACCTCAGTAAGCCTCTGCTTATCCTCTACTTTTCCGATACTGATTGCCTGGGGACCCGAAACTATCCAGATTTACAACGACAGTTACCGCCCTATTTGCGGGGCCAAGCACCCGGAATCGATGGGGCAAAATTTCAGAATTTGCTGGGAAACTGCCTTACCCGTAGTGGGTGATAAATTTGACCGCGGCCAACAGGGCGAAGGTACTTATATCAAAGACCAGCGCATGTTTTTGGACAGGTACGGCTACCTCGAAGAATCTTTCATGACTTTCTCGTTCGCGCCTATTCGTGATGAATCTGGCGGTGTGGGCGGCATCTTCCACCCTATTACCGAAACGACCGACAAAATGCTCAGCGCCCGCCGTACACAGGTATTACGCGACCTGGGTGCAGCCATTGGCAAGGCCAAATCGGTGCAGGAAATTGGCGAAATTACCCAAAGTCTTTACCAGGATTACGTACTCGACCTGCCTTTCTTGTTATTTTATGAGATGAAAGATGGCCGGGCCGAACTCATCAGTTCTGCCGGTATTCCCGGTAACACAGCGCTTACCCCGGCAACCATTTCGTTGGATGATGATACTGCCTGGCCGCTGGGTAAGGTAATAGAATCTCGAGAAATGCTGGAGGTAGAAGATTTGCAGCAACGCTTTGGCGATTTTAGCTGCGAGCCTTATGATATACCACCGCACACGGCCATCGTTTTGCCGCTTTGCATTTTGGGACAGCAAGAACCGATGGGTTTTATTATAGCCGGCGTGAGTGCCTGCCGCGCCCTGGATAACGAATATTTAAACTTTTATAATTTGCTGGCTACCACATATAACACAGCGGTAACCAATGTATATGCGTACGAGCAGGAACAAAAGCGGGCAGAAGCCCTGGCCGCGATCGACCGCTCAAAAACCGCGTTTTTCAGTAATGTAAGCCACGAGTTCCGCACACCGCTAACGCTGATGCTGGGACCGTTGGAAGACATGCTGAGCAAGCATAACCCGGAGTTTGCCGAACCGCTCGAAGCGGTACAACGCAACGCCTTGAGGTTATTAAAACTGGTGAACAACCTGTTAGACTACAGTCGCGTCGAGGCGGGCCGTGCACAAGCAGCCTACCAGCTTACCGACCTGTGTGAACTCACGACCGATTTGGCCAGCAGTTTCCGCTCCATCATTGAGAAAGCCGGGATGAAACTGGAAGTAGATTGCGGCGAGGATAAAGGCAACATTTATGTTGACCGGCAGATGTGGGAGAAAATTGTGCTGAACCTGTTATCGAACGCATTTAAATACACGCTGGAAGGCACTATAACCATAGCCCAGCGGCAGGAAAAAAACCAGGTGGTATTGCAGGTAAAAGATACCGGCGTAGGTATACCGGCTAAAGAATTGCCGCATACGTTTGAGCGTTTCCACCGGATTGAAAAC
>CAXYKR010000461.1:0-15003 GCA_964277815.1 uncultured Mucilaginibacter sp.
CCGGCAAGGATGCGCATAATGGCAAGCAATCCGTACGTATACGTAACCGGGGAGAGCTAAGGATGGATTTCGACGTAACCGGCGTTACGCAGGTGACGGTTAAACATGCCGCATACCAAAAAAATGAAGCTGCCCGCTGGCAGTTAAAAATGTCTACTGATGGGGGGCGTTCCTATCAGCAGGTTGGTCCGGAAATTACCTCCAAGCAACACCAATTACAAACCGTAAGCTTTACCGTTAATCAGCAAAAGCCAGTAAGGTTTGAGATAGTTAAAACATCGGGCGGAAATAACCGCATCAATATTGACGATTTTGTGCTACTGCCGGCGGGCTCGGGCAGCACAGTAAATACACAGGCCAACAACGCCGAAGTTGACCACAGCGCCCCGGTAGCCGGCGACAACAGTAACCTATTATTAGGCAATCCGAGTAACGCAGTCGCTGATATAAACAAGCCTGACAACTATTTAATGGCAAAGCCCTATTATACATTAAGTTATAACCGCAGCAGGGGCGGGCCAAATTGGGTTTGCTGGTACTTAGGCGAAGAATGGTTGGGCAATATTAAACGTGTAAATGATTTTAGGCCTGACGAAAGTTTGCCGGACAACTGGTACAAAGTACAAAGCACCAGTTACATTAGCAGCGGCTTTGAGCGCGGCCACAATTGCCCATCGGCCGACCGTACCGTGTCCCTTAAAGCCAATTCGGCTACTTTTTTAATGACGAATATGATACCTCAGGCACCGGCCAATAACCAAAATACCTGGGGCAATTTAGAAGGTTACGAGCGCATGCTGGTGACCAAAGGCAACGAGGTTTATGTAATTATGGGTAGCTATGGCCAAGGCGGCTACGGCACTCGCGGTTATCACACCACCATTGATAACGGCCGAATCACAGTACCGTCTAATATCTGGAAAGTAGTAGTGGTCATCCCTAATGGCAACAACGATTTGCAGCGCGTTAACGCGACAGCCCGGGTAATTGCTGTCAACACGCCTAATAACAATAACATCAGCGCCGATTGGACTAAATACATTTGCACTGTGCGCGATATTGAAAAGGCGACGGGTTACAACCTATTGTCCAAACTTCCACAAAATGTCCAGGATGCGATAGAAACGCGAAAAGATAGTGGCATTAGTCCGGATGACGGTTATATTATTAGATATTAATCGTATAATAAATTTCTCGTTCGACAATGCTTTGTAAAACATTTGTAATTTTTTGTCCGTTATATTAGAACATTGAAGTGACGAAAATTTATGATGAAGCGGATTGTGATTACCGGGTTGATGCTCGCTGGCTTAAGCTTCCCATTAACGGCATCAAACTATAAGATTGAACCATGCGAACGCATTTGCGGAAAGTGGCGGTCGGAAAAGAAAAATTGCATCGTACAGGTTTATCGTGACAACGACGACTACAAAGCCAAATTACTTTGGTTTGATGATTCAGATGACCCGTCACGTCCGATGGAATCACGGCTGGATGATAAGAATCCCGACAAATCTTTACGAAATCGTAAAATTATCGGTATGAACGTAGTTGAGGACTTAGAATATAAACCAAAGACTGATAGCTGGGAAAATGGCATGATTTACGATGCCCAGACTGGTAAAAAATGGAACTCATCGGCACAAATATTGCCTGACGGCGCCATGAAGGTAACCGGTTACTGGCACTTTAAATTTATTGGCCGCAGCATGAATTTTTATCGTGTACAGTAGTACCTCATTAAAGGTACTGCTGTATCACTTGTTTAATCTGCCCGGCTTGCATCACGCCACTTTGACGCCATTTATTCTGACCGCCTTTAAATAAAATTAAAGTCGGCACCCCCTGTATGTTATAAGCGCTGGCCACCGATGGGTTTTTGTCTATATCAATCTTTACAATCTTTACCTGGTCACCCAAGTCGTCTTTAACCTGTTTTAGAATAGGAGCCATCATTTTACATGGCCCGCACCACTCGGCCGAAAAATCCACCAGCACCGGCTGGTTAGCGTTAATAATATCTGCAAATGTTGCCATAATGTTCAAGTATATGTTGGTTAACAAAAATGGTGCGTTTCCGTTTTAAGCTTGGTGCCATGTAATAAATGTTACACTACGGTCGCGACATTAATGAAATGCAGGTCATTCTTTCAATGACTATATTCGCGGCAGTGACGATATAAAATTATGCAGAAGAATTATAAGGCGTTTGTTGTTTGTGTTATTTCGCTGTTTTGCAGTATCAATATATTTGCTCAACAAGTGAATGAGCCTAAAGATATACCGGCCGAATGGTCACAACCTTACCAACCTTTTCGTATTGCCGGTAACCTTTATTATGTAGGCACCTATGATTTAGCTTGTTACTTAATCACTACACCGAAGGGCCACATCTTGATTAACACGGGGTTGGCAAATTCTGCAAGCATCATCAAAGCGAACATAGAACAACTTGGTTTCAAGTTTGAAGACCTTAAAATTTTGCTCACCACGCAGGCGCACTATGACCATTTAGGTGCTATGGCCGAAATTAAGAAACAAACCGGCGCGACATTTATGGTTGATGAGCAGGACGCACAAGTAGCAGCCGATGGTGGCCAGTCAGATTACGCGTTTGGCGGCAAAGGGGCAACTTTTGAGCCGGTTAAAGCAGACCGGCTGCTGCATAACAACGACATCATAAAATTAGGCGGCACAAAACTCAAGATGCTACATCATCCTGGGCATACCAAAGGTTCTTGCAGTTACTTGTTTGATGTTAAAGACGACAAGTGTACTTATCAGGTACTGATTGCCAACCTACCATCCATTGTTACTGAAAACGAATTTGACAGCATCCCTGCTTATCCTCAAATTGCACAAGATTATGCGTATACCTTTCGTGCGATGGAGAAATTAAAATTCGACATTTGGCTTTCATCGCATGCCAGTCAGTTTGATTTGCACAAAAAACATCAACCAAGCGATGCGTACAATCCTGAACGTTTCAGAGACAATAAGGGTTATCAGGCGGTGTTGGCCGACCTAAAGAAGGAATTCGATAAGAAAACGAAGAAAGCAATAAGCAGATAAAAGTTCATCAACAATTGTTGAGATACTCGTTAAAGAAGCATTTATTGGGATAAAAGCATATACCGTAAAAGCAACAAAATATTATAAAAACAAACTCATATGGACACCAATATTTTTAAACGGTTCACCGACATCAAACCTGTTGAAATGTCGCCGGGTTATATGGCTCAATTGATACATGCCGGGGGTAATACTTTGAATTTCTTGGAAGTAAAGGCAGGAGCAGTATCTGCCATTCATACCCACATTCACCACCAGTGCGCCTTTGTGCTCGAGGGGCAATTTGAACTTACCGTTAACGGCGAGTCGCAAATACTGGATGCCAACACCTTTGCTGTCATTCCGCCAAACGTACCGCACGGCGGCCGTGCCATCACCGACTGCAAACTGCTGGATATATTTAACCCTATACGGGAGGATTTGCGTGACTTGCAAGAAAAGCAGCAGTAATTGCGAAACGCACCTATTGAAATGGATACCGAAATTTCTTGAAAAGATTTTTTCACTCAAAAATTTGGAGTTGTGTTTCCTTTCGGTTAATTTAAGGTTACCTTAATTAATTGAACTATGGAACCGAACAATCGTCCAAACACTGCTCTGGGCTTTTACAGCCCAGACGGCTATTTTCAACCCATAACTGCTCTTAATACTGCTAACCTCGAGTTTGTGAGCAAAACTTTGTACGAGTTAGAGCAAATGCTTGATGAGAACGTACAACTAGAACATTACGAAAAATGTGCGCTGATACGCGACGAAATTATCAGGCGTGCTCTGGCCAGGAAAAATCGTCAGTCTGAGCAAAATTAATTGCACAAATTTTAAAACATTTGCTATAGATGAATGATTGTTAATTAGTAATTAAATTAATTAACACATTCAACTATGGCAAATAACAAAAAATATGCTCTGATTACCGGCGGTACTTCGGGCATAGGCCGCGAACTGGCTAAAATTTTTGCACGCGAACATTATAATCTCATCTTAGTAGCCCGCAATGAGCAGGAGTTAAATACATGTGCGGCCGAGTTTAGGCAGAGCGGTGTAGAGGTAATTACACTGGCTAAAGACCTTTTTAACCGCGATGAGGTTTTTGCAGTTTATGATGAAGTGAAAGCCAAAGGCATACAGGTTGATGTATTGGTTAATGATGCGGGACAAGGCTACTACGGTGAATTTAAAGATACCGATATTAACCGCGAGCTGGATATCATCCAATTAAACATAAGCGCTACCGTTATCTTGACCAAATGCTTTTTAAAAGATATGGTAGCCCGCAACGAAGGTAAAATACTGCAACTGGCTTCTATTGCCAGCGTTACGCCTGGTCCATGGCAGTCGGTTTACCACGGTACTAAAGCTTTCATTTTGTCGTTCTCCGAAGCTATACGTGAGGAATTAAAAGATACTAAAGTTACGGTAACTGCCCTTTTACCAGGAGCAACAGACACGGATTTCTTTAATAAGGCCGATATGCAAAACAGCAAAATTGTGCAGGATAAGAGTTCACTGTCAGACCCGGCCGATGTTGCACAGGATGGCTTTGACGCTTTAATGGCTGGAGACGATAAAGTAACGTCGGGCCTAAAGAATAAAATGATGGTGGGTATGAGCAATGTTATGCCCGAAACCACGGTAGCCCACATGATGAACGAGCAACAAAAACCGGTTGATAAAAGCAACTGATAAGATACCTTAGTTAGATGATGGCACCCTGAAACCAGCAGTAAAGCAGGTTCAGGGTGTTTTTGTTTACATGTTTTTGTTGATGTAATGCAATAGCAGTAAGTTTGCGACCCGATATAATCAATATGCCCATTACTCAAGCTCAATTTACAGATGCACGAGCATTAGCCACACTGGTAAACAGTGCATACCGCGGCGAAACTTCAAAGCTGGAATGGACAAGCGAAGCCCATTTGCTGGAAGGAATAAGAATTGACGAGGCTGAACTCAATAGCTACTTTGCACGTCCCGAAATTACCATCTTAAAGTACATAAAAGATAACGGCGAAATCATTGGATGCGTTTACTTGGAGAAAACTGCAAATCAACGTTTATACCTGGGTATGCTTTCGGTAAATCCGCTTTTACAAAACGGCAGCATTGGCCGGCAATTGCTGGCAGCCGCCGATGAGCATGCGCAAGCCTTGGGTTGTACCCACATCAAAATATCTGTCATTACCACCCGGCACGAGCTGATTGCCTGGTACCAGCGCCGCGGTTACATGCCTACTGGCGAAACCATTCCATTAATTACAGAAACCAGTATAGCCAAGGTTCCGGTGGATTTGTTGATTATGGAAAAGCCGGTTTAAAAGATTATAAAAAGCCGAACATCATCTGTTTTTATAACAACTGACGTTCGGCCCTTTATAATTGAAACATCCGAAATTTAAGTTGTTAACTTCAGCGAGGCTGCTCTTTCAAAGCCTCATATATCTCTGCGGTAAGTAAACCACTGCCGCCGCCGTAGTGCTGGATTATTTTCACTGCCAGCCGATGCGCAGTAAAATAGGCGCGTAGGTTTTCTTCAGATTCCGGCTCAATGCCGCTACACAGCATGATGAGGTCAAAAACCTCATGGTCAAATGCCTGCACCGCTTCTTTGTCAGTAATCGCTGCCGTGCCGTCCCAATCCGGATTATTGTTAATGAGTCGTATAACCGTCTGCATTATTTCGGGATGGCGACCGATAGCCAGAATCTTTAGTTTTTCCATTGCGCTAATTAAAATGTCATAGGTACTTCCATCAGCAAAAACTCGGCCTCAGTGTCGGCGGTAATTTCCATGGCATCGATATCCCAGCTACCCAGGCCATCGCGGGTACGTAATTTATGCCCGTTAATGGTGACTTCGCCGCTCAATATAAAAGCATATACGCCATTTTGCGCCGGGTCTTTCAGGTTATAGGTAACCGACTTGCCCTGGTCAAATTTACCTATGTGAAACCAGGCATTCTGATAAATCCAGATACCTTCATCATCCGCATTGGGCGATAGCACCTGTTGTAAACGGTTATGACGGTAGGCCAGGTTTAAAGTAAGCTGGTCGTAACGTGGCTCTACGTTTTTTTGATTGGGGTAAATCCATATCTGCAAAAATTTAACCCGTTCGTTTTCGTGCGCATTTTTCTCACTATGGTAAATACCGGTGCCGGCACTCATGGCCTGTATATCGCCTTTACGGATAATAGCTTTGTTACCCATACTGTCCTGATGTTCCAGGTCACCTTCTAACGGGATGGAAATAATTTCCATGTTATCATGTGGGTGTCTGCCAAAGCCCATACCGCCGCTTACAGTATCATCATTCAATACCCGCAGCGCACCAAAATTCATCGCTTGCGGATTGTAGTAACTACCAAAACTAAAAGTATGATAACTATCCAGCCAGCCATGGTTGGCGTGGCCGCGATTTTCTGCTTTATGTAATATAGAGTTTGCCATTGTTTGCTTTGATTATATCAACAAAAGTATAGCGTATTGTTTGCCCTGCACTTAATGTAGGTTAAGAAATGAAATTCAACAAAAAAGGGTTGCCGTTTTCGAACTGGCAACCCTTTTCAATTTTTATCAGCCGTTACATCGCCACGTTCAGCGCAATAACTGCAGTATCAAAATCCTGGCGGTCAACCAAAAACTGAATGTTGATTTGACGCAATGCAAAACCGGCACTTTTAATATTAATGCCTGCTTTAGCCAATGCACTGGCTGCCTTCGCCAATAAACCCGGTTGGTCCATGTTAGAACTAATCAAGCAAACAATGGCCACCTTTTCGGCAGTTGCTTTTTCAAATTTGGCATGCAACTCGTCAAACAGTGCTTTAGTGTAATCTTTCTCCCAAATAACGATAGAGATGCTGTTAGCACTGGTTGCCTTAAAGTTGTAGCTTACATTATGCTTTTTGAAAATCTGCATGATTTCCAAATCCGTACCCACGTTGCCCACCATCAGCGGGTCGTAAATATCCAGCATCATTAAACGGTTGGTGCCGGTAATTACTTCTACCTTTTTTTCGGGCGATACATACTCGCGGGTAATCAGCGTACCCGGGTGCTCGGGCTCAAAAGTGTTTTTGATACGCAGGTTGATGTTGTTAATCTCTAAAGGCTTAGACGCTTTAGGGTGTATGGCTTCCATACCCACGTCTGCCAACTGGTCGGCTACATCATAATTAGTGAAGCCGATAGGGACGCAGTTATGAATGCCCACCAATACCGGGTCAGCCGAGCACAAATGATATTCTTTGTGGATAATAGCTTCCTGCGGATGTACAGCTACTGCAATTTTACTAAAAGTTACTTCCGAATAACCACGGTCGAATTCGCGCATAATACCCTCGGTACCTTTAGTGTAACCGGTAGCAATACAAATGGTGCTGGCTAAGTCGATATCTTTAAAAGCCTGCCTGATGCGCTCATCAATAGTATAAGGCTCATGGTCATGAAATCCACTTAAATCTACTAACGTAGCGTTGATGCCCATGCCCTGTAAAATGCTGGTAAGCACGTAGGCCGAATGTGTTTCGCCGATAGAGGCCAAAATCTCGCGTGCAGCCTGTAAAATACCTTCGGTACTTACGTAGCCCGACGCCAGTATACCCGAAAGATTTTCGAGAAAGCCTTGCGCGTGGCGCACATGCTTTTCAATAAACTCGTCAGCCGCAGCAAGGTCCAGACCCAGTGGCTCATATTTTTTATTAAGCTCCTTCAGCTTTACAATCAAGTCTTCAAGGGCAGTCCTGAAGTTTTCCTGACGGGCAATGAGGTGGTAAACGCCGGGTTCGCCAGTCTTTTTATTTTCGAGCAATAAGTTGGTTACCCCCGAAAATGCTGAAACCACAAAAATGCGATTATATAGCTCGTTTCCGGTACGATTATAAAGGATGACATTTTTTATAACATCCTGTAAGGCACTCATCGAAGTGCCGCCTATTTTTTCAACAGTTAACATTAATCAATAACTTAAAAAGTGCGCTAATGTACTCCGATTAACGCGTCAAAACAATGCTTTTGTACAGAAGCTTAACTTTCTTTGGTATACAAGGCTCCGGCTTTTTCGGCGGACAGTTTAATCCCTTTAATTAAGGCCGAACTGAAACCATGGTGCTCCATTTCGTTTAAACCGGCAATGGTACATCCTTTAGGCGAGGTTACCTTATCAATTTCCTGCTCAGGGTG
Source organism: uncultured Mucilaginibacter sp. (assembly GCA_964277815.1). Lineage (GTDB taxonomy): Bacteria > Bacteroidota > Bacteroidia > Sphingobacteriales > Sphingobacteriaceae > Mucilaginibacter. The sequence continues at coordinate 8,253 of CAXYKR010000461.1, forward strand.
CGAGGCTAACTGCAACAGCAGGTCGGCCGCGCCTTTGGCTGTTTGAGCAGCCATTTTAAGTGCATCATGCGCATGGAAGCCAATTTCGGTACCACCTTGTGAGGCTGCGCGGATAGAACGTAAAAAGAAGGCGATACCGCAGGCGCATAGAGCGGTGGCCGAGGTCATGAGTTCTTCATTAATCTGCACGGTGATGCCTACGGTATCAAAAATAGATTGTACCACAGCCATGCTTTCGGCACTGGCCTTATCGGTAGCAATACAAGTCATGGAGTGGCCAATGGCAATGGCGGTGTTAGGCATAGCACGTACCACCTGTACGTCCATACCCAGTTGCTTGCGGATATCTTCGCAGCTCACGCCCGAAACTACAGAAATCAGCAGGTGTTCGCCCGGCCGGATGGCCGGTTTTATTTCATTCAGAAGTTTATTGAGTTGTTGCGGCAGGATGGCTAATACAACAATATCAGCGTCGCGCACAGCCTGCGCATTGTCTGAGGTAGTGCCTAAACCGGCTTCGGCCAAGCTGGCTAACGCCATTACGTTACGGCGGGTAAGCGTAATCTGCTCAGGTTCGTACTTATTGGCCTTAATTAATCCTTTGGCTAATGATAAGCCGATATTACCACTGCCTAAAATAGCGATGTTCCTATTCATAGTTTATTTACTTAATCGTGTTCCGAAAGGTTGATTTTGCTGCAGGTTTTTTAATTCATCAGATTTTCCAATAACTACGGCTTTTACACCGTTACCGATAGCTGCAAAGGCGTTATCCAGTTTGGGCAGCATACCGCTATGGATAATCTGGTCTTGCTTCAGTTGCTCGTAACGTTGCGGATTAATATCTCTGATGAGCGAGTCTTCATCGTTGATGTCTTGCAGCACGCCGTTTTTCTCAAAGCAATAAATCAGCGTCGTTTCGTAGTGGGCCGACAAAGCAACGGCTAATGCAGAGGCAATAGTGTCGGCGTTGGTGTTGAGCATTTGCCCATCACCGTCATGGGTTAACGCACAAAAAGTGGGGGTAAAGCCTGCTTCTATCAACGCGCTTAAGTTAGCTGCGTTTACCGACTCGTCGTTTATGTCACCCACAAAACCATAGTCTATAGTTTTAACGGGACGTTTTACAGCTTTGATAAAGTTGCCGTCGGCGCCGGTAAGCCCCATGGCGTTAGTACCAAAACGCTGCAATTGTGCTACAATATTTTTATTGATCAGCCCGGCATATACCATCGTCACAACACGCAAGGTTTCAATGTCGGTAATGCGCCGGCCGTCCACCAGTTTGGCCTCAATACCCATTTGCTCGGAAATCTGGGTAGCTATTTTGCCGCCGCCGTGAACTAATATTTTATAACCGTCAATGGCGGTAAAATCTTTTAAAAAGTGGTACAGATTTTCGGAGTTGTCAATAACGTTTCCGCCAATCTTAATAACATACAAAGGTTTCATAACACTGATTTAGAGCTCAATTCTCTAACGTCTGCTATAATACTTATTTTCTATAACATAAGTCATAAAAAACGATGAATGATGTAAAGAAAATATTAAAATACAATCTTCGTTGCCATTTTAATATCCGCAAGTATTTATACGGACATTTTATCAAACATTAGCTACCCTAAGAGAGTTCTACAGTAAATTTTTACTATTGCAGAATGGCTGATATGTTTTTAGGAAAATCGTCTGGTAAGCCACGTGTGGTTATCATTGGCGGTGGCTTTGGCGGCGTAAACGTTGGGCGGCATTTGCGCAACGAGGACGTTGAGGTAGTGATGATAGATAAGCACAACTATCACACCTTTCAGCCGCTACTTTACCAGGTAGCCATCGGCGCTATTGAGGCAGATGCCATTGGCTTTCCCATCCGTCGCATTTTTACCGGCTTCAAAAACTTTGCCTTCCACATGGCCGAGGTGCAAAAAATAAATGCCGAGGCCAATACCATTAGTACTTCTTTGGGCGATATTCATTACGACTATTTGGTGATAGCGACCGGTGCCAATACCAATTATTTCGGTAATAAAGAAATTGAGCATTTTACGATGCCGATGAAAAACATACCAGAAGCGTTGAATATTCGCAGTGCTGTTTTGCAAAACCTCGAGAAAGCAGCCGTTACAGCCGATAAAGCCGAACGCGATGCCTTGCTAACCTTTGCAGTAGTAGGCGGCGGGCCTACCGGAGCAGAACTATCGGGGGCACTTGCCGAAATGCGTAACAATATGCTCTGCAAAGATTTCCCGGAATTGAAGCCGGAGGACATGAAGGTTTACCTGGCCGAAGGTAAACCTAAGCTAATTGCGGCGATGTCTGAACAGGCATCGGTAAAAGCTAAAGAGTTTCTGACCGATATGGGCGTTATTATTTATAACGATGTGCATGTAACAAGCTATAACGGCGATGAATTGAAAATTGATAACGGCGTAACGGTGCGTACTAAAAATGTGTTTTGGGCAGCAGGAGTGAAGGGCGAAATGCCTGAGGGTATACCACAAGACATTATTGTACGTGGTGCCCGTATTCAAACCGACGACATTAGCCGGGTAAAAGGCTATCAAAACGTTTTTGCCATTGGCGATGTGGCTGCCATGATTACTCCTGACTCGCCGGAGGGCCATCCTGGTGTGGCACCAGTAGCCATACAACAGGGAGCGCATCTGGCTAAAAATATTATCAACATCATTAAAGGGCAAAAAACGGAGCCTTTTAAATATCATGACAAAGGTTCATTGGCTACTATAGGGCGCAACAAAGCGGTGGCCGATTTAGGAAAATTCCATTTTCAGGGCTTTTTTGCCTGGCTTATTTGGCTATTTGTGCACGTGATGTCATTGGCCGGATTCAGCAACAAGCTGGTGGTTTTTTGCAATTGGGTAATCAACTATTTCACAAAGAATACCGACAACCGATTAATCATCCGTTATTTCAATAAAGAAACCATGATGACTGAACCTGTCGCCAAATAATTTAGGTTTTGAGTACTGAAACAAGTATTAAACTTTTAATTAATTTGTGTTAACAAAATAAGAAATATGTTGTTGTTAGATTAATACACAACTAAAACTCAAATCATGGCAACAAATTTCAATCCTGAACATAGCGAAGGCCCGGTAGCCAAAGCTATTGAACAGCAAACGGCCAAGTTACCATCAGACCTGTTTTTATGGGCTGCTTTAGGTTCGATGGCTGCATCAGCAACGCTGAAAGTTTTAAAGAAAGACAAAACCGCATTATTTGTTGGGCAGTGGGCAGCACCATTCTTGCTGTTAGGCCTGTACAACAAGTTAGTAAAACTAGAAGGTAGCGACTGAGAAATGTCGGCAAACAAATAAAGCCGGTTAAAGTAAAGTTTAACCGGCTTTGTTATTTATTGCTGTAAATTACGGCTGCTAAATGAGCTCAACGCCCATATGATTAATCCAATAATAACGGCCAGCACAATGCCGAATATAAAACCTCCCTTAAAAATATCTCCAATAAGGTTACAGCCTGACAGACTAAAAATTATAACGAATGCCGCGAGGGAATAAAATAGTTTGAGCATAGTAGATGTGAAATTGATGTACTTTAAATACAATTTCACAACTAATTGGTTTGAAAGAAAGGCGTGCACTATCGAGTCACACCAAAACTAATCCTGATTAAAAACAAAACTATTTATTGTTGGCCAGGCTTAAAATCCTTTGCCATATAATCAGCAATAGTTTTCTCGTTTACATCAGTGCTGTGGCTAAAAGCACTGATGATGGATTGCCGGTCGGTATCCGTCCTGTTCTGGCTCAGCTTCTTTTTGCCTTGCAAGTCAGTAACTGTAATCTTGAACATCACGATTCCTTTGCAAAGTTTCAGCTTGTAATCGAGCGGAAGATTCGCCCACTGCTTTAAGTACTCCATATCATAAGACGTAATCATGCGCTCGAGCTCACTCAGCTGTTGTTGCTCATCTTCAATTACTTGAACGTCTCCATAGGCATGTACGGCAAGGTAGTTCCATGTGGGCACATTTAATTCCTTCTCGTAAAGTTTAGGGGCAATGTAAGCATGCGGTTCGGTGAAGATGACCAACGATTTCCCTTTTAATAAATCGGCAGACTGATGATTAGCTTTAGCGAGATGGGAGGAGATGATGACCTGCTCTCCTTGCAATTCAACCACGAAGGGCAGGTGAGTAGCTACCGGCAAACCGTCGGAGACATTGATAAGCGTAGCGAAGCTGTAGCGCTGCATAAACTGTACAGCTTCGCTTACATTACCAATATTAAAATGCTTGGGGATGTACACGTTGGTGTGCTATTACAAATTTTGCAAAATTTGCCGCAATACTGCCTGGGCAGCCCAAACACGGTTGCCCGCCTCGTGTATCACTGCCGAATGTGAACCATCCAATATCTCGTCTGATAATTCGAGGTTGCGGCGCACCGGTAAGCAATGCATTACTTTGGCATTATTGGTTTGCTGCAAGCTTTGGTTGGTCAACATCCAATCGTCATAATTTCCAACACCCGGCATTTCGCCATAAGGCTCAAACGCAGACCAGTTTTTCACGTATACAAAGTTAGCACCTTTCAATGCTTCGTGCTGGTTGTGCGTAGTAGTTGCGCCATCGGTAAACTCGGGGCTCAGCTCATAGCCTTCAGGATGAGTAATTACAAAATCCACATCGGCACGGCACATCCACTCTGCAAATGAATTAGGTACAGCCTGAGGTAAGGGTTTAATATGCGGTGCCCAGGTTAAAACTACTTTCGGTCGCTCAACGGTTTTGAGCTCAGTTATAGTAATCAAATCGGCCAGGCTTTGCAACGGATGACGGGTAGCCGACTCCAGGCTTACCACGGGCACACCACAAAACTCTACAAATTTATTAAAGATGGTTTCGCTGTAGTCTTCCTCGCGATTTTTCAATCCAGGAAAAGAACGTACACCGATGATATCAACATACTGACCTAAAACAGCAGCGGCTTCGCGGATGTGCTCTACCGTGGTGCCGTTCATTGTGGCGCCATCCTGCAACTCCAGTGCCCAACCTTCTTTATCAATATTCAGCACCATTGCATTCATGCCCAAATTAAGCGCTGCCTTTTGGGTGCTCATGCGGGTACGCAAGCTTGGATTTAAAAATACTAATCCAATGGTTTTGTTTTTACCCAATTGCTGGTTAGCGTACGGGTTTTGCTTTAACACTAAAGCCTCGGCTACCAAGGCGTTTATATCGGTAACATCGTGTACGGATGTAAATTGTTTCATGCTTGCTTTGTATGCTGCCTCTAAACGGCTGTATTAAATATTATGCTACTGCCGGAACTGGTTTTAAGGTGGCAGCGAAGGCCTCTAAAAACCGGTCGGCATGAGCCTGGGTTAAATTTAATGCCGGCAGTAAGCGTACCACGTTAGGTTTGGCTTCGCCGGTGAATATGTGATGCTTATATAATAGGTCTTTGCGCACGTTGGCCAGTTCGGCAGGTAATTCAATGCCAATCATTAAACCGCGGCCTCTTACCTCTTTAACCTGGTCAAATTTCTTCAGTTCATCAATCAGGTATTGGCCAACAGTCGCTGCGTTTTGCATCAGGTTTTCCTGTTCCATTACCTCAAGCACCGCTAAACCGGCTGCGCACGCTAAATGGTTGCCGCCAAAAGTGGTGCCCAACATACCATAAGCCGGTTTTATTTTAGGCGATATACTGATGCCGCCAATCGGAAATCCATTACCCATCCCTTTGGCCATGCTGTAAATATCTGCATCAACGCCCGCAAAGTCGTGCGAGTAAAATTTACCGGTTCGGCCATAACCACACTGCACTGAGTCTGCTATAAACACGGCGTTATGCTCGTCGCAAAGCGCACGGATTTTTTGCAGAAAGCTTTCGGTAGCTACCTGAATGCCACCCACTCCCTGAATACCTTCGATGATAACCGATGATATTTCATTTTCGACAAAAACTTGCTCCAATGCAGCTTCATCGCACCAAGGCAAAAAGATGATGTTATCAGTCTCGTTTACGGGCGCAACAATTTTAGGGTTGTCAGTTGCGGCAACAGCTAAAGAGGTACGCCCGTGGAAAGCTTTATGAAAAGCAATCACTTTCTTTTTACCGTTGTAAAACGATGCCAGTTTTAGGGCATTTTCATTCGCCTCGGCCCCGGAATTGCACAAAAACAACTGGTAATCGGTTTTGCCCGATACCTGACCTAATTTTTCGGCCAGTTGTTTTTGCAGCGGAATTTCTATTGAATTTGAATAAAAACCTATTTGATGTAATTGGTTTTCCAATCGTTCAACGTATCGGGGATTAGTATGACCGATAGAAATAACGGCATGACCGCCATACATATCCAGATACTCAGTGCCCTGAGCATCGTAAACCAAACTGCCAACACCCTTAACAATCTCAATTGGATTAATCGGGTAAACATCAAATAAATTCATTGTGCAATGAAGTTTGTGGTGAAAAATATATAATTAAAATGCTGCGGCCTTCAACTTAAGGCCCATAGTTTCTTCTAAACCAAAAAGTAAATTCATGTTTTGTACTGCCTGCCCCGATGCACCTTTCAATAAATTATCCATAATGCTGATGATGAATAACTTGTTGCCTTTTTTCTGCACCTGGATAAAGCACTTATTGGTATTTACAATTTGCTTTAAATCAATGTTGCGGGTGGTTACATGGGTAAACGGATGACCGGCGTAATAGTCGGTGTACAACTTTACAGCCTCGTCTGCGCATAAGTCACTGTCCAAATA
>CAXYKR010000462.1:0-4134 GCA_964277815.1 uncultured Mucilaginibacter sp.
GCCATGAAGGATGACGACGATGTCGTTATTTTAGACGTGCGCTCTAATTACGAGCATTCGGTTGGCCGTTTCAAAAACGCAGTAATGCTCGACATTGAAAATTTCCGTGATTTTCCGGCCAAGATTAACGAGCTTGCTAAATACAAGGATAAAAAAATACTAACCTACTGTACCGGCGGCATCAAGTGCGAAAAAGCATCGGCTTTGTTACTGCACGAGGGCTTTGAAAATGTTTACCAATTACATGGTGGCATCATCAAATACGGTAAAGAAGTAGGCGGTCAGGATTTTGAAGGCAAATGCTATGTGTTTGATAACCGCTTAACCGTTGATGTTAACCAAGTTAATCCAACTGTAGTTTCTACCTGTTATAACTGCGGCAAAACTACCGACAAAATGATTAATTGCGCCAACCCCGAGTGTAACGAGCACTTTACCCAATGTGACGAGTGCGGTACACAAATGGAAGGCTGCTGCTCACCGGCTTGTCAAGGTCATCCGCGCAAACGGATATATGATGGCACCGGGTATTATGTAAAAGTTCCGCAGCCGGTTAACATCACCAAAAAGAGCAAAATCTCGGTGGCTTAATGTAAGACACTGCCATCGCTGTGCGCCGCGCGCTTTGTAATCTCATTATTAAAAAAAATACCGCTGATAAGCCAGCGGTATTTTTTTTTAATAAGTATTTAATAATTCTTTAATATCTTGCCGCCAATAGCCTGATGGATACACTTTAACGGCTATCTTTGGGTAAGCTACATACAAAAAAATAGCGCACAAAACCCCTCGCGGGCCTTGTGCGCTTAACAAACACACTTAACCAAAACCATATTACATGGTCAGGACCTTATTGCACCGATTTTGCTAAGCAATTTTCGGTTTTCGCGACGGTGTATCAGGTTGTACACCATCGTGTATATGATAGGTAGTATCAGCAGGGTAAGTACAGTTGATGTAACTAAACCTCCTATTACTACAATTGCCAGCGGTTTCTGCGTTTCAGAACCAATGCCGGTTGATATTGCTGCCGGCATCAGGCCTATAGCCGCCATCAGGGCAGTCATTACCACCGGCCTTACGCGCGATATCACGCCGTTTAATATGGCTTCATGCAAATGCATTTTTTCTTCCAGATTTTTCCGGAATACCGATATCAAAATTACACCGTTTTGTATACAAACACCAAATAAAGCAATAAAACCAATACCTGCCGATATGCTAAAATTGGTACGGGTAATGTGCAATGCTAATATACCACCGATTAACGCGAAAGGTACATTTAATATTACTAATACTGCATCTTTTGCATTACCAAAAGTTACAAATAATATCAGGAAGATAACGACTAGACATGCCGGAACCACATGGGCTAAAGTATTGGACGCCCTGATTTGATTTTCAAACTCGCCATTCCAGGTAAAACTATAGCCTTGGTCGAGCTTAACGGCCTTGCCTACCTTTTGCTGCGCCTCGGCAATGGTACTGCCTAAGTCGCGGCCGCGCACCGAAAACTTAACCGCAATGTAACGGCTATTGTTATCTCTGAAGATGAATGCCGGACCGGTTACTTCTTTAATGGTCGAAATTTCTTTGATAGAGATTTTTGAACCATTTAAGGTAGGCACCATCAGGTTTTCAATTTTTTCCTGGGTATCGCGGAAAGGTTTCTGATAGCGTATGCGGATATCAAACTTACGCTCACCCTCGTACAACTGCGATGCAGCCTTGCCACCAATGGCCATTTCAATTACGGCGTTAGCATCTGCCGTAGCTACACCGTAGCGGGCCATTTTTTTCTGGTCGAGCTCAATACGAAACTCCGGCTGACCCAGGTTACGCAGTACGCCCAAGTCTTCAACACCATCAATATGCTTAAGAACCCCTAATACGGCATCGGCTTTATGGTCGAGCACGGTAAAGTCGGGACCGAATATTTTTACTGCCATTGATGCAGGTACACCGGCTACAGCCTCAGCCACGTTATCAATAATAGGCTGCGAATAGTTGTAAATGATACCCGGAAACTGGCTCAGCTTCTTGTCCATCTGGGCAATCAGTTCTTCCTGGGTAATGTGGCGTTTCCACTCTTTTTTAGGCAATAAGTCTACCTGTATCTGTACGTTAAAGAAACCTTTTGGGTCGGTACCATCATTGGTACGGCCCACCTGCGATAAGGTTTGCTTTACTTCGGGGAAGCTCATCAAAATATCGCGCATCTTATTGGTGACGTTCACTGAGCTTTCGAGCGAAGTACTCATCGGTAATTGTGCTGTAACCCAAAGGGCACCCTCATTTAATTGAGGTAAAAACTCTGTACCTAAAAACTTAGCTGAAATGAAGGTAAGCGTCATGAAAACTATCGATACTATCAGGCTCAGCTTTTGGTTACGATAGGTAAAATTGAACATGCGGCGCACACCGTTCTCGAAGAAAATAACTACCGGGTTGTGTTTCTCTTTAACATTTTTGCGCAGCAATATGCTGGATAAAGCAGGTACCAGTGTTAAGGTGAATAACAGCGCACCCAGTAAGGCAAAGCCCAGGGTATAAGCCAGCGGCGAAAACATTTTACCCTCTACCTTTTGGAAGGCAAAAATTGGCACCAGACAGGTTAAGATAATAAGTTTGGAAAAGAAGATGGCTTTACCCATTTCGGCCCCTACGTTTTTAAACAAGCCTAATTTAGCCAGCTTATTAAAACGTTCCATGCCTACCTCATGCGCTTTATGGTCGAGGGCCACAAATATCCCCTCCACCATTACCACCGCCCCGTCAATGATGATACCGAAATCGACAGCACCCATGGAGAGCAGGTTGGCGCTCATACCCTTTAAACGTAAGCAGATAAAGGCAAACAGTAAAGCCAGCGGAATAATGATAGCCACCGTAAGCGTAGTGCGCCAGTCGGCCATAAACAGAAACACAATCACAGTTACCAGCACAATACCCTCAATCAGGTTATGGATAACGGTTTCTGTACAGAAATCAATCAGCGTAGTACGGTCGTAAAAGGTAGAGATTTTCACGTCTTTAGGTAATACGTTATTATTAAGGTCGGTTACCTTATCGCGGATGCGTTGTAACACATCGGCAGGGTTTTCGCCTTTACGCATAACTACAATACCTTCAATCACGTCGTCCTTTTTATCACGGCCCACCTGGCCCAGGCGTGGTAAGCCCGACTCTTTAATTTCGGCAACGTTTTTAGCCAGGATAGGTACGTTGTTAACATTTTTAACGATGATATTCTCAATCTCGCTAATGTTATTAATCAAACCAATACCGCGCACTACAAAGGCTTGGTCGTTTTTATTGATGACGTCACCACCTACGTTAATATTACTGCGGTTAATGGCATTGTATACATCAAGCGAGGTTAAACCATATTTTTGCAGTAAGGCAGGGTTTACACTCACTTCGTAAGTTTTTTCCTCACCGCCAAAGCTGTTTACGTCGGCTACACCGGGGATGGCTTTAAACTGGCGGTCAAGCACCCAATCCTGAATAGCGGTAAGTTCGTGCAATGATTTGGTGCGGCTTTTCAGCGTATACCTGAAAATCTCGCCGGTTGGGCCGTACGGAGGTTCAATTTCAGGCTTTACACCGTCAGGCAATTCGGCATTGATAATGCGGCTCATCACCTGCTGACGGGCAAAGGAGTCGTCTACATCATCATCAAAAATGATACGTACGTAAGACAAACCGAATGAGGATGTAGTACGCAGGTTTGATTTCTTTTGTACCGAGTTAAGCACGGTTTCCATCGGGATGGTTACCAGCTTTTCCATCTCCTCCGCGCTATGACCCGGCCACTGAGCAATAATAATGATCTGTGTATTGGTAACGTCGGGAAAGGTTTCTATGGGTGTATTTAAGTAACTCCACACACCCCATACAGCCAGTATTCCTGTCATAAAGAATACCATAGCCCGGTGGCGCAGGGAGAAATATATAATACTTTTAATGAGCTTGTTCATTATAAGAGTGTTTGTACAGCTTATTGGCTGATAATGATTGTCAGAATATCAATGTTAAAAATGAGTAGCAAACCCTGGCTGATTAATCTTCGGTAAGGGCATTATACAGCAATAACTGATTTTTAGAAATCACTTTATCGCCGGCTTTTAACCC
>CAXYKR010000463.1:0-8352 GCA_964277815.1 uncultured Mucilaginibacter sp.
AAAAACCTCAGTGGCTTTTACCGGTAGCAATTGGTGTGCAATAGGACTCATGATAGCCATGCCTTCTTCCGAAAGGGTAACCACCAGGTATTCGGCGTTGGTTTGTGCTAAAATGGTAGACGATGCCTGCTGCAAATCGTCAAAATTTTTGATTTTCTCTTTTTTGCTGGCTTCGGCTAATTCTTTACGGTTAGGCTTAATGATGTATACCCCTTTATATTTAGCGTAGTTGAAACCTTTAGGGTCAACAATGATTTTTTTGCCTTTCTGCGTGGCTAATTCAACAAGCCGCTGGGTAAGTGTAGGCGAAAACAAGCCTTTGTTGTAATCAGAAAACAAAACAATATCGGCCTCACTGATGCAGTCGGCCAATCTTTCAATCATCACATCTTCAATAGCCGTGCTCACCGCATCAGTTACTTCGCGGTCAACGCGTACCAACTGGTGGCTGCCGGCCATTACCCGGGTTTTAACTGTGGTGGGGCGGCTATGGTCGTCAATGATGCCGCAGGTATCAATACCTTCTTCTTTCAGGATAGAAATTAGCTGTGTCCCCGATGTATCGTTACCAATCAGGCCACTCAGCGTAACCCGGCTACCCAAACTAATGAGGTTTTGCGCTACGTTGGCGGCGCCGCCAAGGGTAGTGGTTTCGTTTTTAACGTTAACTACCGGAACCGGCGCCTCGGGCGACAGGCGGGTAGCTTCGCCCACGATGTAATGGTCTATCATTAAATCACCGATAACTAAAATATTGGGCTGTTTGCCCGATTGTTGCAGGGCACGAACTCTATCTGTAAGCATGTATGATTGTCAAAGGCCTGTACGGCCATGGCCGGAACGTATTAACGGTTTGCCGGCAGTTTTACTTTTTTATGTTCAAAAATTTCTTTAATCTGGCTTAAGGAGCGGGCGTTGAGGCAGTCGTTTTTAGTTACTCCGCCTTTACGGGCTATTAACACGCCATACTCCATATCTTTAAAACCCTCCACCCGGTGGGCATCAGGGTTAATAGACAGCAACACACCTTTGCTAATAGCATACTGGCACCAGCGCCAATCTAAATCCAGCCTTAAAGGGTTGGCATTAATTTCGATAGCCACCCGGTTGGCAGCACAAGCATCAATTACTTTTTGATAATCAATCTCATATCCTTTACGGCTCAGCAACAGGCGACCAGTAGGGTGGCCTAATATAGTGGTGTAAGGATTTTCGATAGCCTTAATTAAACGAGCAGTTGCCTTTTCTGTATCCATTTTTAAGTTGGAATGAACTGAAGCCACGATAAAGTCGAAACTCTCCAACACCTCATCCGGGTAGTCGAGCGAACCATCATTCAGTATGTCGGATTCGATGCCCTTAAAAATGTGGAACCCGTCAAGTTTTTGATTGAGCCTATCTACTTCTGTATGCTGTTTAAATACCTGCTCCACGCTCATGCCTTTAGCGTAAAAAGCACTTTTGCTATGGTCGCAGATACCTAAGTATTCCAGTTTCATTTCGTCACGGCAGTACAAGGCCATTTCTTCGAGGGTGTTGATGCCGTCGCTCCAGGTACTGTGGTTGTGCAGCGAGCCTTTCAGGTCAACCAGGTCAACTAAATCGGGCAATAACACCTTGTGCAGGTAAGTGTCTCCTTCGCGTAGTTCGGGAGGTATCCAGGCTGAGCTGGCTTTTTGATAAATGAATTCTTCGCTGGTAGGCTGGTCCGGGAAGCTAGCAATACGGTCTGTCACCGTCTTTACATGGCTTTCGCTGCCGGTGTAGGTAAACAAGTCGCGGAAAAACAGTCGTTTTTCGGTGACAATGATGTCAACTAGAATACCGTTCTGAGTTTCGCCATTGACATGGCAGTGAGTAACGGTAATATTTTTTAAAAGCGAAGTGGTTGATAGCGTGTTTAAGGCAATATCAGTATCGCGTGTGCCTAACACAATGGTAAGTTCAGCAATGATTTCGCAGCAACGGCGGTATTCGCCGGCAAATTCAATCAGGGCACCCGGAAAAACATCTTTCAATAAAAGCATCAACTCCTCGGCTTCCGGCCGTACCTGCGCGTACAAAAATTTGCCGTTACTGGCCATCCTGAATTCCAAGACGCGTTTTATTTCGTCCTGCGTTTTAACGCCAAAGCCTTTCGCTTCAACCAGGCGGTTCTCGTTACAGGCGTAATACAGTTCCCCGGTGTTTTCGATGCCTAACTGTTTCCAGATGGTGGCTACTTTTTTAGGCCCTATACCTTTTATGTGTAGCATTTCTACCACACCTTCAGGCGTGTCCTGTAATAAATCTTCCAGGTCTTTGATGGACCCCTTTTGCAGCAACTCTTGGATATAGGCGGCAATACTTTTACCAACGCCGTCAATCTGCGTCATTTCCTCATAGCTCTTGCCATCCAGCCGGTAAGGTAGCTTATCTATCTTAAAGGCCGCATTATTGATTGACCGTATTTTGAATGAATTCTGCTCATGCAGTTCCATCAATTGGCCTAATAATTTGAGGGTTCGGGCTATTGGTTTATTTTCCATGGAGCAATTAAGGCCGCAAAAATAGCAAAGCCTGAGTAAACAACATCCGCAAACCACTTTTTGTTGATAACATCAAAAATGAGAGAGGTCGAAGTCAGGTTTCTACTTCAACTCGTCCAGTACTTTAAAAAGCTTTTGCCTTACAGCAGTAGTTGAACCATTATAATTATTGATGATGGCCGAAAAACATAAACGCTGACCATTATGGGTCTGGTAACCAGCATAGGCCACCACATCGGCAATGGTACCGCTCTTCATATGCATGTTATTGTACAAAGGGAGGCTCTCATAAAAACTGTTATACCAGGATTGGTTGACGGCAGTTTGTAAAATGTGCGCCAAGGCGTTGGTGGTAATGCGGTCGCCAGGCGAGAGGCCGCTGCCATCGTAAATATGAACAGCGTTAGGGTCGATGCCGCGCACCTTCCAAAAATTCTGAACGGTTTCGACACCGGCATGGGTGGATACTTTTTTGCCTTCTCTTAGCACCATAGTTTTCAATAACTGCTCGGCATATAGGTTAATGCTTTCTTTGTTGAGCCAATACACCACCTGACTCAAGTTAGGCGAATACAATACGGTTAGCGTATTAGTTATTGCCGGCATCGGGCTGGTTTTAGCGTTCAAGGTAATCAGAGATTCCGGCTCCTGGCTTACCGTGATGCCTAAACGCTTTAAGGTGTCGGTTAAGCGAAAGGCAGCATCGTAAGCCGGGTCGGATAGGGCCACGCTGATACTTTTCTTGGCTTTATCGATGGCATAAGCACCCCGTATATACATGGACTTGTTGCCAACAGGCAAATAAGCATACGAATGGTCGCCCGAACCGGCGCCCGAAGTAGTCACTTCGCTTGTAAAGTTGAAGTAAGGCATGGCCGGTATCGTACGCAATATTTTTACCGGACTGCCTACGCTGCCGGTTTCATATTTAATGTCAAAAATGTTTTCGCGCCAGCATAGGGCAGAGGCTCCGGCACCATAATAGTTACCTAAATCCTGCCATATCCAGCCGTCGGGAATGGCCTGAGTATCAAACAAGGAATCATCACCGATAACACGGCCATTGATTTGTTTGATGCCTGCCTTTTTTAAGGCAGTCACCATCTGGTTAAGCACGTAACTCTCTTTGGTACTTGTCCAACGCCAGCTGCCCAGGGTAGGGTCGCCACCACCTTTGATGATGACATCGCCGTTGAGTGTGCCATTGGCATCGATAGTGCCCCGGTAGCCAAACTGGGTCTGAAACTTAAAATCGGCTCCTAATAAATTAAAAGCCGTTATGGACGTGAGCGTTTTTAAGGTAGATGCCGGCGCGAGGCCTACATCCGGATTAGATGCAAAAATAGTTTCGCCGGTTGCAGCATCCAGTACCGTTAACGATATGGTAGCATACCGGCATTGGCTATCTTGCTGCAGCCGGCTCATGGCCGTTTTCAGATTTTGTTTAAGCGTTTGCGCGTGAGCAACAGTAGCCCCGAAAAGCAGCCCTGCCCACAGCGTATTTTTGATGATTTGTGTCCGAAATTTATAAACCTGAGTACTTTTCAAAGCAAAAATTAAATACTGTATTGTTCAATACCCAGCTATTGCAACATTTATATGGCTGATTCATAAGGTGTATCCTCATGTTTAACGTTGCGTTGCGAAATGTAATAGATGGGTATGCCGATGAGTACAATAATCAGGCCTGATATGGCAAATTTTCCTTTATATATTAAAAGTAAAGTGCAAAATGCCAATCCCATAATTACATAAATGGCCGGTAAAACAGGGTAGCCAAAAGCTTTATACGGACGTTCGGCCTCGGGGCGCTTTATACGTAAAATATAGATACCGATAATGGTCAATACATAGAAAATTACCACTACGAGAGATATCATATCCAGCAAATCGCCGTATTTTCCGCTAAGGCACAGGATGCTGGCTACCAGGCATTGTATCCACAAGCCAAATTCGGGTACGGCATTTTCATTCAACGTCCCGGTGCGTTTAAAAAATACACCGTCTTTGGCCATGGTGTAGTAAACCCGGGCGCCGGCCAAAATAAGGCCGTTGTTGCAGCCAAAGGTCGATATCATTATCATCACGGCAATCACCAGCGTGCCCCCATTGCCGAAAATAACATTCGATGCGGCTACAGCTACTCGGTCTTTTTCGGCAGTGGCAATGTCCTGGAGTGGCAATACGCCCAGATACATGAAGTTAGCTGCTACGTAAATGATGGTTACAATCATTGTCCCTAAAAATAAGCTCAGGCCGATATTACGCTGCGGGTTTTTCATTTCGCCGGCAATAAAAGTTACGTTATTCCAGGAGTCGCTGCTAAAAATAGATCCCACCATGGATGCCGCGATAGCCCCTAAGGCGGCGGCTATGGTATAAGAGCTCACACTGCCATTTACATTTAGCTTATGCATATCCCAGGCGTTGGTCCAGTTGGCGTTCCACACGTCGCCTTTTAAAGCCAGAAAACCAAATGCAATCAGCCCGAACAAGCTTAACAGCTTGGTTAGGGTAAGGGTAGTTTGTATAAGTTTACCGCCTTTTACGCCACGGGTATTAATATAAGTGAGCAAAATGATAATAACGATAGAAACTAGTTGTGCAGCACTCAGGTTGAAAGTAAAGCTGCTGGTAACAGGAATGCTTAACAGGATGTTTTCTTCGCTAACCTGAGGTATAAGGTAGGCTGTAAACTTAGAAAAAGCCACACCCACGGCGGCAATAGTTCCGGTTTGTATTACGGCAAAAAAGCTCCAGCCGTATAAAAAGGCAATTAATTTATTATAAGCTTCTTTAAGATATACATACTGGCCGCCGGCTTTAGGAAACATGGCGCTCAGTTCGCCATAGCTTACGGCTGCGGTTAAAGTCATGAAACCGGTGATTAACCACACCGCTATTAACCAGCCGGCCGACCCTACATTGCGGATAATATCGGCACTAACAATAAAAATACCTGAGCCTATCATGGAGCCTGCCACCAGCATGGTGCCGTCTAACAAACCCAGTTCGTGCTTTAATTTTGGTTGAGGTGTGGTTGGTTCCATCAATAGTTATAGGTTTAAAAGCCTAAACTATCTAAAATAATTAACAGTGAGGGATGTGGATGCGTAAAATAGTTGTGGTTTACAGTGAAATTGCGCTGATTAATGATAACCATCAAAGAATACTGTCAACACAAACGCAATAAAACAGCAAATGGCTTACGTTTTAGGTAAGCCATTTGCTGTTTTAATAGTAATTGAGTCCTTATTCGGTCTTCATTTCTTCTTTCGCCTGCTGGTTATATTCATAATCGCCGCCAAGCAGATAGCCCCAAGGTCTCAATCCGTCAATGTTATCAAATATAATTTTAAAGATGGCTATCACCGGGATAGATAGGAACATACCCGACAAGCCCCACAACATTTCGCCCAGGATAATACCTAAGAAGGTAATTAAAGCATTGAGCCTTACTTTTGAACCTACTACAATAGGCAGGATGAAATTAGAATCAATGAGGTGCAATACCACTACTACTACAGCCACAATTAAGGCTTTGCTGATAGCACCTGTAGCAAACGTAATCAGCGTGCTTAATAATAACGCTGAAAAAATGCCTACATAAGGGATGATATTGAAAAGCCCGGTAATAATACCCAACAGTACAGCGTACTTAACACCAATAATCCAAAAGGCGATACAAGCTAAAAGTGCTACAATGCCCATCTCGAGTATTAAACCTAAGATGTATTTACGCAGAATGCTTTGAATGTTCTCAACTACGTTGTGCACCACCGGGGTCGACTCCTCATCAAATACATGTAGTATAAACCTGAATAATAACCTGCGGTAAAATAAAATCAGGAAGGTAAAGATGAGGATAAAAACATAGAATAACAGTAATGACGATACAGCACCAAAAGTAGTACCTAAAACGCTGGTACCCGATGCTACAATTTTATCAGTAGTATTATTTACATACTCCATCTGGTTCTCGGCGTTGATATGAAACGTATTCTGAATCCAAATCTGTAAATCACCGGTTGTTTTTACTACCTGGGCTTTAAGTAAGGGCCAGTCTTTAGCCAAATTGGTAATTTGCGTGCCAACCAAATATAATATACTCGCTATAAATGCAATCAGTAAAAAGATAGCCAAAAAAGCAGCCATACTACGCGGCATTTTGAGCTTGCGCTCAAAAAAGTTGCAAAGTGGCAGTAATAATATGGCAAACAAAAAGCCAAAGATAAGCGGGTCGAGAATCTCTTTACCTAAATGAATCAGGAAGCCAAGCGACATAATGCCGATAAGCACCAAAGCTAATTTGGCATAAAAGGGTAGCGGAGTAGTTTTAACAATCATAAGTTGTTTAGTGCAAAATGAAAATACTCCTACGTAACACCCTTTGATGTAATTAGTTTGTTACCAACAGATGTGCTTTACAACTTCGAGGTGATTAGCTCGAGAACCTGTTTAATGCAGTTTTCCATCACTGTTTGCGGTTGTTTACTGAACTGATGTGTTGCCCGATTGGCCAGTATGGCATTAAAGGAAATAGCCTGATGACCCAACGCATGTGATAAGCCATAAATGCCCGCGGTTTCCATTTCGAGGTTGGTGATGCGCTGTTGCTGATACCCAAACTGCTGAATAATTGACATCATTTGCGGTGTAGCACTTACAGCTCTTACCTGCCTGCCCTGCGGTGCGTAAAAACCGGGAGCGGTGATGGTAATGCCCTGTGCAAAGCCATCCGCCAGCTTATCTAATAAATTTTTACTGGCCGATGCGATGTACGGCTGCAATGTATAATGGGCGGGCAAGGCTTGCTTAAAATGTTCAAGCAACGCTTGCTCTTCGGCAGTAATCTCATGCTGGTAGTAGTGCATCAGCGGGTCGAGGCCAAAGGCGGCGGTACTGACTAAAATAGTGTCTATATCAATGTCGGCCTGTATTGCCCCTGATGTACCCACGCGAATAATATTTAGGCTGCGTAACTGCTGATTGATGGTGCGCGTATCAAAATCAATGTTCACCAGGGCATCTAACTCGTTCAGTACAATATCGATATTATCCGTACCAATGCCTGTTGATATGACTGTGATTCGCTTTTGGCCAATGTAACCGGTATGGGTAATAAACTCGCGTTTGCCTTTTTTTAATTCGATACGGTCAAAATGTTTGCTTATCTCGGCCACCCGGTCCTGGTCGCCTACGGTAATCACGGTATCAGCAACATCGGCAGGTAGTAAATTGAGGTGGTAGATGCTGTCGTCAGCATTTAAAATCAAATCCGTTTCTGATATCGTATTCATTGCAGCAAAGGGTATAATACAGTATTGAGTTAAAATCTAAGTGTGGTTACCTGCTTCAGCGGCACCCGTCATTTACATTTTTCAATAAACAATTATAAAAATGATAATGTTAGCTATGGTACAAACTTAAATAATTTAGTTATGGCAAAGTACTCAGCTAAAGCACAAGAGAAGGTTGGCGAAACCATGCACGAGATGAAAGAAGGCAAGCTTAAAAGCGGTAAAAGTGATAAAAAGGTAACTAATCCTAAACAGGCGATAGCCATTGGCTTGTCTGAGGCGCGAAAAGAAGGAGCGAAAGTGCCTAAAAAATCGTCGTCCAAATAATGAGAAATTAATTCGGATTACCCTAAAAACACTAAAGCCTGAATGATGAGTTCAGGCTTTAGTGTTTGTTATTAAGATTGTTTACTTCACTTTGAAAGCGACCATTTTATCGCCCCACATAAAGCTGATTAATCCTGATTTGTCAATTTTAAATTTAAGCTGTTCTGTAAACTCAGGCGAATTTTGTGTTTTAACCG
>CAXYKR010000464.1:0-7238 GCA_964277815.1 uncultured Mucilaginibacter sp.
CGATCTAGGGTTTTGCGTTTTATTTATTTGCAAAACTTACTCACCTCTCTTTTTCATGAATTTTAAATTAAACGCTCCTATTACCCGGCGTATGCTGGCTATGGTAACTTTGTGCATCAGCAGTACAGCATTTGGACAGGCCAACCATGTTAATCCCTGGATTAACGAAAACCCCATCATCCCTTCTGCCGCCGGCATCAAAAAAGGCATTTGGCTAAAAGGGGATTTGCATGTGCACTCGCGCCATAGCAAAGAATCATCCAACAACCCCATCGCTAAAATTGTAAACTTTTGCAAAACTACCGGGATGGATTACGTGTGTATTACCGACCATGACAACCATGTGAACGGCGATGTAGCGCACAATACCTGGGCCGACCCCGAGTTTAAATCAGAATCGGTACTATTGCTCTACGGTGCCGAATGGACAACTACTCGGGGACATGGCAACGTATTTTCGGCCGTACCTTATGACCACCAACGACTGTTTGACGTACGCGACCAGCGTGATGTAGCCGTGGGTACCGTTAAAAAGCAACTGGGCATCCACCTCTCCGCCAATCACCCAAGCGGTAAAGACCATTTCGGATACTCGTACGATATGCTTGAATCATTGGAAGTGTGGAACTCGGTACTTTGGTCTAAAAATGCCGAAGCGATGATGATTTGGGATGATATGCTATCCTCGGGCCGGAAGCTAACCGGGCGCGGCGGCAGTGATGCCCACCATGGCGTGCCCGATAAACCCGAACTGGCTACGCCCAACAGCAAGCAGGCACAGGCTAATTATGTTGGTACACCAACTACCTGGGTATTTGCCACGGCACGCACCAAACAAGCCGTAGTTGATGCTTTGACCAATGGCCGCGTATCTGTAAGCGCCAACCCTTATGCGCCCCGTGTAGAGTTTTATGCTGATTTAGACCAGGACGGTAAGACAGATATGATGATGGGCGACAACGTAAAATCTACCGGCAAGCCTGTTAAGTTCCGTGTTCAGCTAAGCGGCAATACTGTGACTGATAGTCTTTACACCATCAAAGTGATTAAAAACGGCGGCCCTTTCGGCACGTTCAAGGCTACCGGCAAATCACCGGTTTACGAGTTTACCGACACACCCGAAATCACCGGTCGTACTTACTATCGTGTGATTGTTGAAGGTCCCGGTACCGATTATCCGCAGGTTCCGCAAGCCAAAGCATTAAATGGCAATATGGTAGGTTTATCTAATCCTATCTACTTTAATTTTGACCCTAATTTTTAATTGATACTAAAATGGGCTATGCATCGGCGTGATGCATAGCCCATTTATTCTTAAGTGTCTACAGTTTTAAATATTGTCTATTTACTCAGCGTAGTTTCATACAAAACATTGCCTTTGTAACTCACCGCTTTCATACGGAATTGATTAGCATTAACCGAAAAATACATATAACCGTTTTCGGAAGCGGCAAAGCGGTTGTAATTCACGCCGCTGGTTACGGGCGTAAGTTCAGAACCTGCCCCGGAGATAAATAAGTGGGTGTGCCCGTCGGGCTTGTTGTGCTGTAAAGAATGCTCGTGCCCAGTCAGGTAAATATCTACCTTGTTTTCTTCAAAAATGGGCGACAGTATTTTCCGCATCTCGAGCGTATCAAAGTTTTTAATGCGTGGGCCTACCGAGTAATGCGGGTGATGGCCAACTACTACCTTCCATTTCACATCTGCCGATGCCTGCTTTAAGGTTTGCTTCATCCAATCCAGTTGCTTATCGGGTTGCTGGTCTTTCAGATTGTACACAATAGGCTGGGTATCTATAAACACAAAAAGCACTTTACCATTACCTGCGCCTAAAGAAACCTCCTTGCTGTAATACCGGGAAGGCATATTCCAGCGGCGGCTTACTTTGCTGTAATTTATCTGCGCATCAGGCTCAGAGCCATAATCGTGGTTACCCAGAATAGGATACCAGTCGCACTGCAACGAATGGGCGGTATAAACATTCTCGAATGAATAATGCAGTAATGGGTCGTGTTCGCTTACCACACCCCGAGGATAAAAATTATCGCCGGTAGAGATAACAAAGTTGTTCGGATTTGAAGCCGCCCACTGCCCCATTTGCTTGGCGGTTTCTAATTGCAGGTACTCGCCGTTGCGGCCCCAGTCGCCCAATGCTATAAAATGAAGATTATAGTTACCATCTGCCGGGGCAACCATCGATATATCTTCACTTTCTAGGTAAGTAGGCACGCTTTCGGCCAAGCTATCGAGCGGAGCAATCAACGAAGCGCCAATGGTACCCAGTGCGGTACTTTTTACAAATTTTCTACGGTCCATCATGAAAGTCTTGTAACGTTTCTCTGTTTTACTTTATCGCTTTGATAAGCGGGTTGACTCTAAAATACTTATCGGCTCCACCAAAGCTCACCACATAATCCGACTTAAAGTGTGTGCTTTTGAGGTAATAATCAGTTGTAATAATCTGCGCGCCGGATTGACAGGCGGCTTCCAGGCCCGACCTATCATTAGCCCTGGCCTGCTCAGTATCGGCATCAGCACGGGTACGGATGACATAACCCTTTTTAACTAACTGCGGAATCTCCGGGTCTTTAGGGCTGTTACGGAACATGGCTGCCGCCTCGGGTGTACCGGGCAATGCATTGGCAAACAGCACACGGCCTTTGAGCGATGGATGCCCGGCCATATACATATCGCGTTTAGCGCCGCTATCGTCCAGTATAAACATAAACTTGCCTTTAGCTGCGTTTAGGGTAGGCCAGTTGTTGTGCAACACAGCACTTTCAAGCGTGTTGTATTTACCCCTTACCATGTCGGGCGTAATTAACTGATTGGCACCTAATCCTTCTAAAATGGCGCGATCCAACTCATCAAAGGTTTTGGCAGTAAAAGGTTCCGGTTCAATAAATGCCGGGTTTTTAGGCTTGCCATCCTTAGCTTCGAGCGTGATGAAAATGGGGCGATGATTAGGGTGGGCTACCGACCATTGCTTTAATGCAGCCAAACACTGTTTAAAAGTGAGATAATCGCTACGAAAATCAAGCTCGGGTACATGCAGCATTTTAAAGCCGGGCTGCTGCATTACACCTGCGGTATCATAAGGCGCCTGATTTTTGGCCCAATCCAAGCCTTTGGGATGAGCGTACCGGCCGCCTTTCTCGTCGGCATAAACATCCAGTTCGAGGTTGAGCAGCCCCATGTTCAACTGGTCAAGGATAGGAATATGCTCATAATCCAACTTGGCGGCCGACTGCGGGTCCTGTTTTTGAAATGCAGCAAACAACGCCGGGTCGATGGCTTTCTTGTAGCTGTTATGCGACCCGATGACCTGTATTTGATTAATCCTGATGTTGCCATCGTCGTTCGCTTTCAGTGCCATCAGGGTTACTAAAAAAAATGCGGCTAATATAAATTTCATGATGCTGTAAATTAAATAAGCACCCGGGCACAAAAGCCCGGATGCTCGGTTAAAAATATCAGAATTTAGCGGTTATTAATAACCTGGATTTTGAATTAATTTATTATTCAGCCTGATTTCGCTGATAGGCACTGGGTACAGTCTGCGGTTAACATCCTTATTCATGCTCAGGTTATCGTTAGGCAGTGGGTACTCTTTTTCGAACAAACCAAATCTAATCAGGTCATTACGGCGCCAACCCTCCCATGATAGTTCACGGGCACGCTCATCCAGCAAACCATCTAAAGTAATACCAGTTACCTGCGGTGCATTAGCACGGCTACGCAAACGGTTTACCAGATAATCCGGTGTTTGCAGCACACCGTTTACAGCCGTGACGGTAGCACCGCGTAGAATAGCCTCGGCCTTCATTAAGTAAACGTCGGCCAAACGGAATACCGGCACGTCGTTACCGTTTAAGCGTGTTGACTGGATAATGGTAGGGTCCGGATAATACTTAATTGACCTTACACCTGATGCCTGAGATGCCTGCGTATTACCCAAGTCCATAGGCTTGGTAGTAATCAATACCAGGTTAGGCGTAATTACAATTTGCTGGTTGGTACCCGAATAGTTAGCCGGCTGGCTGGTGAAACCGCCGCTACCATCAGGAATATACTGCGGACCGTTTAGCCAGGTATTGTTACGCACGTCGCCGCTCAGGTTAAACCGGGCATAAAACTCGGGCGTAGTGCTCATGGCAATACTTAAAGAAACCTGAAAACCGTAAGAAGGTGCCAAAGCTGCAAAAAAACCGAAACGGGTAAACTGGTTACCGGGTATTTGCTGATCATAAGGCACAGCAAAGATGGTCTCATTAATCTGCGGACCATTACTTGGCAAAAAGATGTCGCGGAAACGGGCGTCTAAAGTGTAATTAGTGTTTTTCTGAATGTTGTCGGCCATAGTTACCACATCGTTGTAGCGTGGCGTACCGGTGTAAACCGCAGCATTTAAATACAATTTAGCCAGTAAAGCATAAGCCATAGCTTTAGTTGGCCTGCCATACTGCAACTTATTTACGTCGCTGCTTGTACCTTTTTCGGGCAATTGGTCAACAATGGCTTTCAATTCGCTTTCAATAAACTCAAAAACTTTGGCGCGCGGCTGGGTGGACGGCAAGTCGTTTACCGGGAAACTGGTGATGATAGGCACATTGCCGTAAGTGTCCATCATAAAAAAGTAATACAAGGCACGCATAGCTCGTACCTCGGCAAGGCTGGCAGCCTTAGCAGATTCGGACACTGATGAAGCGCTGGTTAAATTAATCAGGCGGTTACAGTTGGTGATACCACCAAAACCCCACTGCCAAATGCCGGTTACGTTAGGGTGGTCGACCGTCCAGGTATGGTAATGCAACTGGCGGTATTGCCCACCATCATCAAAGTTACCATCGCGGGCCGGAATAATGGCCTCATCGGTAGATAGCTCCTGCATACGCCAGTAGTTAATGGCGTAGTTAGATGACAGGTTGGTATACATGGTGCCAAACAAGGCAGCGTAGTCTGATGATGTGGTCGGAAAGTTATCTCTTACATATTGTGATTCTATCGGTACGTCGAGTTTGCGGCAGGAATTCATACTCATAGCAACAGCAACGGCTGTTAGTAATGCGTTTATCTTTTTCATATCCGTATGTGCGGTATTAATTAAAATGAAGCCGTTACACCAAAAATGTAGGTACGGGTTTTAGGATAAAAGTTGTTGTTATCAATACCCGGCGTTAGGCCACCGATATTAATCTCAGGGTCGATGCCACGGTATTTGGTGATGACGAAAATGTTGTTGCCCGATATATACAGGCGGATGTTTTTGATAGACTGGCTTTGGGGCTTAATGTTGTAACCTAAGGTAGCGTTATCCAATCGCAGGTAAGAACCGCTTTCCAGGAAACGGTCGGAAATCAGGTAACCGTTGATGTCGTTATAAGATTCGCCCAGTGTAAAACGCGGGATGTTCTGAATTTTAGAATCAACCGGGTTGTTCAGGTTGGCCAGCGTAGCATTCAAAATTTTGTTGCCTAACACGCCCCGCACCAGGAAATTTAAGTCAAAGCTTTTATACCTGAACGTGTTGGTCCAGCCGTAAATCAGTTTAGGCTGAGCGTTACCGGCAATCATGGCATCAGTGGTTAATGGCTGGCTGGCCGTAACCGAACCATCTGCTTTTTGATAGGTACTTACACCTCTATCGTTCTTACCTAAGTAATGCCACAAATTAAAGGTACCGATAGGATAGCCCGGTTGCACAATCTGGCTGTAGTTACCCGATTGCCCTTTACCGCCCAATTGTGCAGTTTGGAAATAGTTGAGCGTATAAATATCGTTAGATAGCTGCTCAACCACGTTTTTGTTGTGTGCAAAGTTGAACGACGATTTCCAGCTGAAATCCTTATTGGTTACCGGGATAGCTGTCAGCACAAACTCAATACCTGAGTTCTTAATTTTACCTACGTTGGCCGTGATGGTAGGCACATAAAACTGGGTAGTAGATACGGCGTAATCAGTATAAATCAGGTCGGATGTTTTCTTGATGTAATAATCAACCGAGCCGGTAATGCGGTCTTTCAAAAAGCCAAAATCCAAACCCAAGTTTACGGTAGCAGTACTTTCCCATTTTAAGTTAGGGTTATCGTTACGTACCGGACCGATAGCATTGGTTACGTTACCGTTATAGATGAACTTGGCATTTCCGGGAGGCGTCCCGTAAACCAGCAGTGACGAAAACGCGTTAAAGCCTTCGCTGTTACCAGATACACCATAACCGGCCCGCAGTTTTAAATCACTGATAGATGGTACCTGCTTCAGAAAATCCTCGTCGGCAATGCGCCATGCTGCCGATACGGCCGGGAAATAACCCCAACGATTGTTTACACCGAAGGCAGATGAACCATCATTACGCAGTGAGGCATTGAATAGGTACTTGCCTTTGTAATTGTATTGGGCACGACCGTAAAAGGAAATCAGTCTTAACGTAGATATCGGGTTGTTATCAAAACTGATTTGTGATAGTGATGATGGGTTAGACAGATAAAGGTTATTATAAGTCAGATTATCGTTAGAAAAATTTTGAGTAGTTACCCCAAAACCATCACTGGTACGGTCTTGCTGAAAAGAGTAGCCACCTAATAATTTCAAGGAGTGATTGCCAAAATCGCGGTCGTAGTTAAAATAAGATTCGAGGATAGTACTGGTATTCAGGTAAGAAGTACGTGTAGCCTGGCCGCCAAAGTTAACTGCCAAACCAGAAGCGCTATTAAAATAACGGTTATAATTGGTCTGGTCGCGCTGCGTAGCTGCTGACGCCGTAAACTTCAGGCCTTTTAGTATATCTACCTGTACAATACCGTTAATTAACGTTTTCTCGTTGTTGGTTTTGATAAAGTTATTATCAATCAGCGATAATGGGTTTAACGTACCGCTACCTGTTCTGCCGTAAAACTCTTTGTAAGTTCCGTCCGCATTAAAAGGACTTACAGTAGGCAGGTAAAATAAAATACCCGGTAATATCTGCTGTTGTACAACATCCTTGTTGTTGGTTTTACTGTTGGTGATAGACAGGTTTAACCTTAAGCGGTTGTTAAAAAAGCGCTCGTTTAAGTAGCCCTTTAAAATCAA
The DNA here is from genome assembly GCA_964277815.1 of uncultured Mucilaginibacter sp. GTDB lineage: Bacteria > Bacteroidota > Bacteroidia > Sphingobacteriales > Sphingobacteriaceae > Mucilaginibacter. The sequence continues at coordinate 7,072 of CAXYKR010000464.1, forward strand.
ACGTTCGAGCGAGGTATTTTTTAAAATACCGTTGTTTTGAAGGTAGTTAGCACTCGCTCCATAATCTGAAGTTGCATTGGCACCACCGTACGATATGTTATGGCTTTGCGAGTAACTTCTTCTGAGTGCCAACTTTTGCCAGTTAGTGTTAGAGCCATCATCGTTTA
>CAXYKR010000465.1:0-19521 GCA_964277815.1 uncultured Mucilaginibacter sp.
CATTTGCTTGTCTCTATCGTAACTTTCCTTTCCGATGTTTAACAAAATAGTAATTTGTGTAAGTTTAGTAGCTGTTGGTATAGTGCACACAACCCCGGATTATGCGCAGGAAGTTAAAGCCCTGAGCATGAAAGAGGCCATACAATTGGGTGTCGATAACTATCCGGCCATCCAGGCAAAAAAGAATCAACTTAACTCGTCAAAATCTTACCTCAAAGAAACTAAAACCGAATACTTGCCCGACCTTAATTTTTCGGCGCAACAGGTTTATGGTACCATTAACGGGCAAAACGGTCCGCTCGTAGCCTACCGCGGACTGGCTGCATCGTCATCAGGTCCGGCACTCAATCACCAAAGCTGGAATGCCGCGTTCGGTGCATTATACTTAACCAATGTCAATTGGGATTTCTTTGCTTTCGGCCGCGCCATGGAGCGCATTAAAGTGCAAAAGCAAGTGGTTAACCGCGACGAGGCCGATTTGAGCCAGCAGCAGTTTCAGCACAAAGTAAGGGTTGCTTCTGCATATCTCAATGTATTGGCTGCACAACGTCTGGTCAAAGTGCAGGAGGATAACCTGAACCGGACTTTAGAAGTGAGACGTGTAGTGGTAGCCCGTGTAAAAAATGGCTTAAATCCCGGCGTCGATTCTTCGTTTGCTAACACCGAAGTTTCAAACGCACGCATACAGCTCACCAACGCTCAGCAAAACGAGCAGGAACAGGTTAATCAGTTGTCGCAATATTTAGGATACGACACGCCTCCGCGCGATTTTGCGCTCGACAGTACCTTTGTAGTCCGCAACCCGGCCATGCCCGACCCGCCGGCTACTTTAAGGCAGGAGCAGCACCCGGTATTACAGTTTTATAAAAACCGCATACAGGTAAGTGATGAGCAGGCCCGTTACCAACGCACTTTTGCTTTGCCTACCTTCTCCTTAGTTGGTACATTTCAGGGTAGGGGCTCAGGATTTACCCTGGCACCCGCTATCAACACGCCTGTCGCGTATACCGATAATTATGGCAGCGGCGTAGACCCAACGCGGTTTAATTATGTGATTGGCGTTGCCACCGTGTGGAACTTTAGCAGCCTGTTCCGTACCAAATACCAGGTGCAATCGCAAAAATATATCTCCAAGCAGTACCAGGACGAGTACGACCTGGTAAACCAGCAGTTGCGTAACCAGCAGGTACTGGCCGAAACACGTATCAGTACGGCGCTCAAGAATTCGAAGGAAGCGCCCATTCAAATCAAATCGGCCAATGATGCTTATGTGCAAAAAATAACGCTGTACAAAAATGGCCTGGCCAGTATAGTTGATTTTACGCAGGCCCTATACGTTTTGTACCGGGCGGAGACCAACAATTATATCGCTTACAACAATGTCTGGCAGGCACTGCTGTTTAAGGCAGCTTCGACCGGCGATTTCGACTTGTTTATCAATAATTTTTAAGCTACTGCAATACAACATACATGGGACTCATCAAATTTGCACTTCGTAAACCCATTACCATCCTGGTTTTAGTAGCCGGGTTGTTCTTCTTTGGTATCAACGCTATCCGCAGTATCAAAATAGATATTTTTCCGGATTTAAATTTACCCGTAATTTATGTTTCGCACCCCTATGGTGGTTATACACCAACCCAAATGGAATCGTACTTTGGTAAACAGTATGTTAACTTGCTACTGTATGTATCGGGTGTAAAAAGTATCGAGACACGTAACATACAAGGGTTAACGTTAATCAAGCTTTCTTTTTACCAGGGTACCAATATGGCGCAAGCCGCGGCCGAGGTATCTGCCTATACCAATCGTGCCCAAGCTATTTTTCCGCCCGGCACACAACCGCCTTTTATTTTGCGGTTTGATGCCTCTACGCTTCCGGTGGGGCAACTGGTATTAACCAGCCCTAAACGCAGTAATAATGAATTGCTTGATTTGGCCAACGTATATGTTCGTTCGTCGTTCACCTCAGTGCCCGGTCTGGTATCGCCTGCCCCGTTTGGCGGTAATACCCGTACCGTAGTTATTAAGGTTGACCCCTCATTGCTGCGTTCGCACAACCTCACGCCCGACCAGATTGTAACCGCCATCCGCGAAAACAACCTGAACTCGCCTGCGGGTAACGTGCGCATTGGTGATACCAATTACCTTACACCGGCCAATACCTCCTTAAAAAAGGTGCAGGATTTTGGCGATATTCCGCTATACCGCAATGGCATTCAAACCGTATTTTTGCACGATGTAGCCACGGTTGAGGATGGTGCTGATATCACCAGTAGTTATGCCCTGGTTAATGGTAAACGTTCGGTGTATCTGCCTATCACCAAGTCAGCCGATGCATCTACCTGGGAAGTAGTACAAAACCTGAAAAAAGCTATTCCGCGTTTCCAGGCTTTGTTGCCCGAGGATGTTAAACTATCGTACGTGTTCGACCAGTCGACTTACGTGATTAACGCCGTAAAAAGTCTGGCCGAAGAGGGGGCTATCGGTGCCGTGCTTACCGGTTTGATGGTACTGTTGTTTTTAGGTGACAGGCGCGGAGCGTTGATTGTAATTCTGACCATTCCTACGTCTATCGTGGCCGGTATCTTATTCTTGTCGCTGTTTCATCAAACCATCAACATCATGACGCTGAGCGGCCTTTCGCTGGCTATTGGTATTTTGGTAGATGAATCGACGGTAACGATTGAAAATATTCACCAACATTTTGCCATGGGTAAACCCAAAGCTTTGGCTATTTGGGATGCCTGTAAAGAAATTGCCTTTCCTAAACTGCTCATCCTGTTTTGTATCCTGGCGGTATTTGCACCGGCCTTTACCATGAAGGGCATACCCGGCGCTTTGTTCTTGCCTTTAGCGCTGGCTATCGGTTTCTCCATGATTACGTCGTACTTTCTGGCGCAAACCTTTGTGCCTATCATGGCTAACTGGCTGATGAAAAACGACCACGAGAAAAAAGACTACTCGCGCGATGATGATAACCTGGATGCCAATAAAGAAGAAGCGGCCAAGCATGCTCTGGAAGACCATGGTACGGAAGAAACCAAATTCGACCGTTTCAGGCATAGGTTTATGCGCTGGATGGATGCCATGCTGCCCAAACGGCAGTGGATTGTATCCATCTACGCAGTAGTAGCTGTTGGGCTGGCCGCACTGCTGTTTTTAACCATTGGCCGTGATGTACTGCCTAAAGTAAACTCCGGTACTTTCCAGGTTAGACTACGTTTGCCTGATGGTACCCGTTTGGAGCGCACCGAAGCGATGACAGTGCATGCGTTGCAGGTATTGGGCAAACTGGTAGGTAAAGATAAAATTGCCGTCACCTCATCTTTTGTGGGTACGCACCCTTCGCAGTTTTCAACCAGTCCTATTTACCTGTTTATGGCCGGCCCGCAGGAAGCCGTTATACAGGCAGCCATGACCGAAGAGTATAAAGGTAACCTGGACGATTTGAAAGAAAACTTCCGTAACGCCATTAAGCGCGAGATGCCTAACGTAAAGGTATCTTACGAACCTATCGAACTTACGGATAAAATATTAAGCCAAGGCTCGCCTACGCCTATCGAAGTGGCCATCATCAGTAAAAACAAAAAGCAAAACGTGGTTTATGCCTATAAGATGCTGGAAAAGCTAAAGCAGATTAAATATATGCGCGATGTGCAGATTGCCCAGTCGTTTAAATACCCGGCTATCAATATCAACATCGACCGTACACGTACCGCACAATTAGGGGTAGGCGTCGGTGATATTTCCCGCTCGCTGACGGCCTCAACCTCATCTTCCCGTTTTACTGAAAAAAATGTTTGGCTGGACGAAAAAGTAGGCCTGAGCTATAACGTACAAGTGCAGGTGCCCGAGTACCAGATGTCGAGTTTGAACGACATCAAAGAAATCCCTATTATGGCCAACCAGCGCCGCCCGGTACTAAGCGACGTGGCCGAAATAAAACAGGATACCACGTATGGCGAAAATGATAACATTGGCGCTATACCTACCATTTCGGTAACAGCCAACCTGCACAAAACGGATTTAGGCACGGCAACCGATGATGTAAAAGAAGCCATTAAATCATTAGGCGAACTGCCACGCGGTTTAACCATTGAGCCACGTGGTTTGGGTCAGACTTTGGATGATACCTTGGGTAGCTTACAAAGCGGGTTGCTGATTGCCATCATCGTAATTTTCCTGATGCTTACCGCCAATTTTCAGTCGTTTAAAGTATCGTTTGTGGTGCTGTCAACTGTTCCGGCTGTTATATTCGGTTCGCTGTTGTTAGTGTGGGGCACTGGGGCAACGCTCAACCTTCAGTCGTATATGGGGATGATTATGGCGGTTGGTGTAGCTATATCCAACTCGGTATTGTTAATAACCAACGCCGAAGAATTGCGGATTTATAACGGTGATGCTTTAAAAGCCGCACGTGAGGCAGTTGCTTTACGCTTGAGGCCTATTTTAATGACCAGTTTGGCCATGATTGTAGGTATGGTACCCATGGCATCCGGTTTTGGTGAGGGCGGTGACCAAACCTCGCCTTTAGGCCGCGCCGTAATAGGCGGATTGCTATTTTCTACCTTTGCTTCGTTGCTTATTTTACCCCTGGTGTTTGCCTGGGTACAGGGCAAAACCAGTACTACATCGGTATCATTAGACCCCGAGGATGAAGAAAGCAAATACTTTGTACCGATGCACCATCAGGAGAGCAAAGCGTAAATGGAATAAGCATGAGGCCGGTAAGGCCTTATGCAAATAAATTTTGTTATAGAATATACTGCTACAATAAAAAGATGAAAAGTCTGAAAGGAAATATAAGCGCCGCTCTGTCGGTTATCTCTTTAACCGGCTTGCTAAGCCTAAGTGCCTGCCACTCTAACGATAAGGAAAAAGCTGAGCAAGAGCGCGCACAAAAAGAGCAGGCCGATATAGAGGTGCCGCCTGTAGAGACCGTTGTGCTCGAAAAGGGGAAAATGGCCTCGAGTCTGCGGGTGCCCGGAGAGTTAACACCTTACCAGCAGGTAAGTCTTTACGCCAAAATAAACAGCTATGTTAAAAAATACCTGGTTGATGTAGGCTCCGAAGTGCACAAAGGGCAATTGATGCTAATACTCGAAGCACCTGAGATAAACTCGCAACTGGCATCGGCACGGGCACGCATCAAACAGCAGGAAGCTTTGTACCTGGCCAGCAGAGCAACTTACGACAGGCTATACAATACCAGCAAAACACCGGGCACTATCGCACAAAACGATTTAGACCAGGCCGATGCCCGCCGCAAAGCCGATTTTGCCAACCTGGATGCTGCCAAAGCGGCTTACCAGGAAATATCAGCTAACTTACAGTACTTGCAGATACACGCACCTTTTGATGGCGTGGTGAGCGAACGTAATGCCAGTTTAGGAGCCTACGTAGGTCCGGGAGGGGCGGGGTCTGCACTGCCTTTGTTTGTGGTGCAGCAGCAAAAGAAGTTACGTTTGGTCATATCAGTCCCTGAGTTAAGTACCGGTTCGCTGACCAACCACGAGCAGGTAAGCTTTACGGTTAAAGCTTTGCCTAATCAACAATTTACGGCGCACATTAAACGTATGGCAGGTGCTTTAGATAGTCGCCTGCGTTCAGAACGCATAGAAATGGACGTAGAGAACCCCAATAAGATTTTACTGCCCGGCATGTATGCCGAGGTAAGCGTGCCTACCAAATCGCACGATAGTACGTTTGTAGTGCCTAAATCGGCCTTGGTGCAATCAACCGAAAAGGTATTTGTAGTGCGGGTAACCAACCAGCACCGGGCTGAGTGGATAGACGTGCAAAAAGGATTGCAAAATAAAGATGCGGTAGAAGTATACAGCAAAGAATTAAAGCCGGGCGACAAACTGGTTAAAACCGCTACCGACGAAATACGCGACGGACAACCGGTAAAAGATAAACCGGCCAAAAAAGGAGAGGGCGAGTAATCTCGGCCAACTCTATAAATAAAATAGGCGACTTTCATGAAAGTCGCCTATTTTATTTATAATAATTTGTTCAATTCTTCTAAAAGGGCACGGGCTTCTATAGTACCGATGATGTTGCCGTTCATGTAAATACTGATTGCATTTTTGGTTTTGCTGATTTGCAATTTACCTTTAATCAGCTTGTCATCACCCCCATATATAAAATCTAACAATGGGTTTATGCCATCTTTGCGGCAAATCAGTTCTTTACCCAGTTGTTTAACAATGATGCGTACGCGGCTGGGTTTCTCCTTTTCAGGCTCAATCTTTAAAACGTAATCATGCAGTAACCTGAATTTCATAGGTGTTGTTTCTTTATTGGCTTTGGCCGGCCAGTAAATATAATACCGCCATACGTACAGCTACGCCGTTTTCAACCTGATCTAATATGATAGATTGCTTGCTGTCGGCAACATCGCTGGTAATCTCTACGCCGCGGTTAATAGGGCCAGGGTGCATAATTACTATCTCTTTGTCTAAACTGTCCAGTATCTCCTTATTTAAGCCGTACAGCATGCTGTATTCGCGCAGGGAGGGGAAGTATTTAATATCCTGACGTTCTAACTGTATACGCAGCATATTGGCTACGTCGCACCAATTTAAGGCTTTAATCAAGTCATGCTCTACCTTAACGCCCAGTGAGCCGATGTATTTAGGAATTAAAGTGGTAGGGCCACAAACCATCACCTCGGCGCCCAACTGCTTCAAGCATAAAATGTTGGATAAGGCCACACGCGAGTGCAATACATCGCCCACTATTACTACTTTTTTACCAGCAACATCGCCCAGTTTTTCGCGGATGGAAAAGGCATCCAGCAGGGCCTGGGTAGGGTGCTCGTGGGCGCCATCGCCGGCATTTACAATCTGGGCCTTTACATGCTTTGATAAAAACACACCGGCACCGGCATATGGGTGACGCATCACTACCATATCCACCTTCATGGCTAGGATATTGTTCACCGTATCAATCAGTGTTTCGCCTTTACTTACTGATGATGAAGAGGCAGCGAAATTGATGGTATCTGCCGAAAGGCGGCGTTCGGCCAGTTCAAATGATAAACGGGTACGGGTTGAGTTTTCAAAAAAGATATTGGCAATGGTTACATCGCGCAGCGAGGGTACTTTTTTAATGGGCCGATTAATTACGGCTTTAAACGTATCGGCTGTTTCTAAAATCAGCTCAATGTCTTTGCGATTTAAATCTTTAATTCCAAGTAAGTGTCGTGTGCTCAGCCCGGCCATGTATCTATCAGGTTTCGAATTTTATATTTTATACTTTATAGCAAACAGGTCATTATTTGCTTTCGGATACCAGTACCACTTTATCTTCTCCGTCGGTTTCTTTCCAGCTTACCACTACTTTTTGCGAGGCAATGGAGTCAACCTCAATACCCGTATAGTCGGCCATTACCGGTATATGGCGAGAGTAGCGGCGGTCGACCAGTGTTAGCAATTCCACCTTACCCGGACGGCCAAAGGCCAGCATTGCATCCATAGCAGCCCGTATGGTACGGCCTGTCCAAAGCACGTCGTCCATTAAGATAACGTTTTTGCCTTCAATAATAAAGTCGATACGGGTTTGATTAGGCAGTAGTGGAGCTTCGCGACGGCGAAAGTCATCACGGTAAAAGGTGATGTCTAAATCGCCTTGCAATACCGGTTTACCCAGTATTTTGCCCAGTTCTTCGGCTACACGTCGGGCCAGGTAAATGCCCCGGGGTTGTATACCAATTAATATAGCGTTCGAAAAGTCGTTGTGATTTTCAATCAACTGTCGGCAAAGGCGCTGAATGGTAATCTGGAACTTTTGCCCATCGAGCAATGTCAGGTTTTGCATCGTTTCAGTAGGTTTGGGCAAAGGTAAAAAAAGTTTGCTATGTTTTGGTGAAGAGCTTCATTCGGTTGAATGGATTGTTGATTTTATATAGATTGTTTAGTGTAGTAGTAGGCGAATATTTGGCAAGGCGGAGTTGGGAGGAGTTTATAACTAATTTGTGCTATTACTTCATTCAGTACTTTGCGATGACAGGTAAAGTAATTTTACTGCTGCCTGTGGTTGTCACTTTCTTTTTTCCTCAAAAAGAAAGTAACCAAAGAAAAACTCCCGGCTGCACCCTGTGCTATGAGAGGGTAGTAGTTTTACTTTGGTTCGTGGTTGCCGCACAGGCTGATGCCGGTTTGTAAGTTGAACTTCAGGTAGTGCTTTTGTTTAGTATGTAACCCTTTATTAGGAATAGATTATGGGGTAGGGAAATACTTAGCTTAAAGCTTCAATACTTTGTCTTATTGTTATAAACGGCTGATTGGACTGAGTATCAAAGTCACATATCTATGAGCTTTTAAGTACAAACGGAACATCTTATTTCTTCCGCGGCATCAGGGCTGTTGCGGGTAGCACTAAACAAAGTAAAAGCACTGCACAAAGTAGCAACAGAACGTAGCCGCAAGTTTTTTCTTTGGTACCTTTCTTTTTTGTATAAAAAAGAAAGTACATCCACAGGCTGTGGTAAAATCACTTTACCTATCCTCACAAGGCACTGAATAAAAGTGAAAGCACAAAATTATTGCGAGTGAGAACGGAAACAGCATTACTGCCGGTAATAAAAGCACTCTGTTATCTTAACTTTGTATAGCACTAACGCAGAACATCAAAACAGGAAAAAACTTCAACAAAAAAGCCCCGGTCAAAGTGACCGGGGCTTTATAAAAGGGATTTATTTAATGCTTATTTTGAATCCTCATTAGAGCTGTTACGTGCTTTGTTTTCAGCACCTTCCATTTGCTCTTTCAATTGAGCTAGAACACTTAAGTCGCCCAAGGTTGATTTCTCAACAGATTCTTTTACTTTTTTCACCGCGTTGTTAGCAGCTTTAGCTTCTTTTTTACGGTTTTCAAAGTCTTGTACTCTGGCCTCAGCGCGTTGGTCTTCCCAAATGCGTGAGTGAGAAATAACGATACGTTTGTTGTCTTTACCAAACTCAATGATTTTGAATTCAGCAGTATCTTCAGCTTTTAAAGATTTACCGTCTTCTTTCACCAAGTGTTTGGTTGGCGCAAAGCCTTCAACACCGTAAGGTAAAGCTACAACAGCACCTTTGTCAGTTACTTTCAATACAGTACCTTCATGGATTGAGTCAACGGTGAAGATGGTTTCGAAAGTATCCCAAGGGTTTTCTTCCAGTTGTTTGTGGCCTAAGCTCAGTTTGCGGTTCTCGATGTCCAACTCTAAAACAACCACGTCTAATTTTTCGCCTACTTTAGTAAACTCGTTAGGGTGGTTAACTTTTTTAGACCAAGAAAGGTCAGAGATGTGGATTAAACCGTCAATTCCGTCTTCCAATTCAACAAACACACCAAAGTTGGTCATGTTTTTAACGGTGGCTACGTGCTGAGTACCAACAGCGTATTTCTCACCAGCGTTTTGCCATGGATCAGGCGTTAATTGTTTAATACCTAATGACATTTTGCGCTCTTCGCGGTCTAAAGTTAAAACCTGAGCTTCAACTTCGTCACCAACTTTCAGGAACTCCTGAGGGTTGCGCAGGTTTTGTGACCATGACATTTCTGATACGTGGATCAAACCTTCAACACCAGGGGTGATTTCAAGGAATGCGCCGTAATCAGCCACGGTAACAATTTTACCTTTTACTTTAGAACCAACTTGGATTGATTCGTCAAGGCTTTGCCAAGGATGAGGAGTTAATTGTTTTAAGCCCAGAGCAATACGTTTTTTCTCGTCATCAAAGTCCAAAACAACAACGTTGATTTTCTGATCCAGCGCCAATACTTCGCGCGGATGCTCGATACGGCCCCAAGAGATATCAGTAATGTGCAGTAAGCCGTCAACACCACCCAAGTCGATGAACACACCGAAGTCAGTGATATTTTTAACGGTACCTTCTAGTACCTGACCTTTTTCAAGGCGAGCAACAATTTCAATTTTTTGGTTTTCTAAGTCGTCCTCAATCAGCACCTTGTGCGATACCACTACGTTTTTAAACTCGTGGTTGATTTTAACAACTTTGAACTCCATAGTTTTACCTACGTACACATCGTAATCGCGGATAGGCTTGATATCGATTTGTGAACCAGGTAAGAAGGCTTCAACGCCCATTATATCAACAATTAAACCACCTTTAGTACGGCTTTTTACAAAACCGGTGATGATTTCATCGTTAGTTAATGCATCATTAATGCGCTCCCATGATTTTTGTGTTTTAGCACGTTTGCGAGATAATACTAACTGGCCGTTAGCATCTTCTTGCGACTCAACAAAAACGTCAACAACGTCACCGATTTTCAGATCAGGTGTATCACGGAATTCTGACAATGATACCATACCATCAGATTTAAAGCCGATGTTTAATACCACGTCTTTGTTATTGATGTTTACTACAGTACCAGTGATGATTTCACCCTGGTTGATTGAATTGAATGTACCATCGTACATTTTTTCAAATTTCTCGCGATCAGAGTCGCTGTAGTTACCAAATTTTTTCTCGTCAGCATCCCAGTCAAACTCGTCTTGGTTAGCTGCAATTTTAGATTTGATTTCATCAATAGAGATTGAATCAGCTTCTGACTCAATGTTTTCTCTCTCTTTACCAGCTCCAACTGTCTCCAGTTCAGCTTGTTTAGATTTTAATTCTTTTTCTGCTTCTTGTTTTTTTGCCATTAAATAAATTGTCTCCTTTTCCCAATTAATTGGGACTGCAAAGGTACAGATAAATTTCTTTTAAATAAAAGAAAAAATATTGTTAAATGCTGATATTGAAGCGAATATTGATGTGCAGATGCTAATTACATATGCAGATGTGCGGATATGCAAATGTGCAAATGAAAATTAGTTGCTTAAATCGGAAGCTTCGCCTATTCTCGCTCTTTTAGGTTCAGATTAGTTTAAAGCAAGTGGAGTGCATTGAAAATTTATAAATCATTCAAATGCTAATCACTCCATCATCTGCACATCCAATTCACATTTGCACATTCAAATCACATTTACAAACTCACCGGTTCTATAAAAAGCTGTTTATAATGAGGGTAGGCTTTCTGTATGGATGCCCGGATGTTTTCAATCGCGATGATGATTTGCTGATTGCTGTCGTTAGGTTTAAAATTGACTTTTAATACCAAAATTACTTCTTCAGGTGCTAGAAAGGTGGATAGATGATGAACCACTTGGTTAACAGCTTCGTTATTTTCTGCTATACTGATTACTTTCTTTAATTCGTCGGGCATTGGTGTTTCGCCCATCAGCAGGCTGCGGCTTTCGCGCACTAATACGATGGCTACGGCGGTAAGTAGTAAACCAATCATAATGGAGGCAATACCATCTATGTAAGGGTTGTTCAGTAATTGGCCAAGTAATATACCGGTAAAAGCTATCAAAATACCTATCACGTCAGCCGCATCTTCAAATAAAACTACAAAGGTAGGCGGGTCTTTACTTTCGCGTACGGCTTGCCAAAAGGGAGTGTCGCCGCGCTGGCGGGTAAATTCTTTCAAAGCCGTGATGAACGAGATGCCGTCAAATATAAATGCAATACCTAAAACAGCGTAATTCCATACGGGGTTAGTGACATGCTCTGGGTTAATGAGGTGTTCAATACCCTCATAAATAGAAAAGCCTCCACCCAAAGCAAAAAACAATAGCGATACGATGAATGACCAGAAATACAGTTCGCGACCATACCCAAACGGGCGATGTTCATCTGCCAGTTTCTGACTGCGCTTAATTCCCAAAAGTAATAATACCTCGTTGCTGGTATCTACCAGAGAGTGTATACCTTCGGACACCATGGCCGAACTGCCGGTAAAAAACGCGGCAACTAGTTTGGTAATAGCAATTAATAGATTAGCTCCAAGAGCGGTGTAAATAGGCGTTTTTGATGCAGGCATACAACGTGTATTACAGATGTAGCGATAATTGGTTTTTAAAGTATAATGGTCTTGGCAGTTATTTACGCAAATCAACTATTTGATACCATTAGTGTAATAAAGCCGTTATGTCTGTGTTATTTTGGTAAAAGACGCTGTAAAGAAATATATTTGCGACGAGTTTTATTTTGAACAAGCGTACGGCGAAAATATTAACCTCTATATGGCTGCTGCTCATTTTTATGGCAGGGCAGGTGATAGTGTTTGCGCACACGCACCAAACCGATACCCAGTCGGCCAAGCATTATTCTCAAAAACATCAATCCAAAACAACTGAAGATAAATGTCCTATTTGCGTTCAGCATGGGCATGTTCAGCTGTTTTTGCAACAACATCACTTCTATTTCTGGTCGGTAAGCAGTTCTTATGCTCCTATTGCCTGTGCGGTAATTTATCAAAGCATCAAGGTACATCTGGCCGGTAACAGGGGGCCACCCGTACATAATTTACTGTTTGCATAAATAGTAGCCATCGCTGCTGCTGTTTTACTGTGTTCAATAAATTATAAGTTCAGTTACCCTATCATCATGAAAATGAAATTATTAGGCAGCTTGTTGCTGCTTATGTTACCTGCATATATCTTTGCAGCAGTTGCTGCATTTACCGGTAAAGTTACCGACTCCAAAACTAACGAGCCTATTATCGGCGCAACCGTTACCATCCCTCAATTAAGAATTAGCACCAGTACCGATGCCAACGGGCAGTTTACTTTTGGCACGCTGCCGGCGCGTGGCCGCTACGTGGTTGAGGTGCGTTATGTTGGCTACCAAGCCATGGTTAAAACGGTAGACCTATCATCGCCCTCTTCGCTCGATTTTACATTAACACCCAGTATTGTAGAAGCCCGCGAAGTGGTAGTTACCGGTACACTGGTAACGGCTACCAGCAAGTATAACAGTACTTCGGCCAGTGTGGTAAATAAAGAAGATTTGCAGGGCTCTTATACCAACCTGATTGATGCTTTGGCGAAGCAGGTACCAGGCGTAAGCCAGATTACTACTGGTCCGGGTATATCTAAACCGGTAATCAGGGGTTTGGGCTATAACCGTGTGGTAACCCTGAGCGATGGGGTGAAGCAACAAGGCCAGCAGTGGGGCGATGAGCACGGCATTGAGCTTGACCAGTACCAGGCCGACCGGGTAGAGATATTGCGCGGAGCTGCTTCGTTACAATATGGCTCTGATGCTATTGGTGGTGTAATTAACCTGGTTGAGCCCTTGGCGCCCGCACCTGGTAAAATTAAAGGTGAGTTGTTATCTAACTATTCTACCAATAATGGCTTAACCGGTTCGTCGGCTATGTTAACCGGTAACGAAAACGGTTTTGTTTGGCGCGGCAGAGGGTCTTATCAAAATGCTTATTCTTTTAAAACACCGGCTGGCTATTTCCCAAACAGTGGTTTTAATAACACGAACTTAAGCGGTATGGTGGGCTTAAATAAAAGCTGGGGCTATTCGCATTTAAATGTATCGTACTACAAAAATAACATCGGCTTTTTTGACCCTGAAACGCCAGAAGACTTATATACTACCGAGCACTCAAGAACGCTTGATTACCCGCGGCAAGATATCCGCCACTATAAAATAGCTTTGAATAATAACTTTGTTTTGGGCGAAGGTTCGCTGAAGTTGGATTTAGGTTACCAGAAAAATCAGCGCCGTGAGTTGGAAGATAGCGCTGTACCGTCATTGTTTTTCGACTTGAACACTTACTCGCTGGATGCCAAATATTCTTTACCAGCTAAAAATGGCTGGGAGCCTGTTATTGGTTTAAGCGGAAGCATTGGCCATAGCGTAAACAAAGCCGAAGAAAAACTGATACCCGAGTACGATGCTTATGCCACCGGTGTGTTTGCCTTTGTGAAAAAAACTTATGGCGCTAACAGCGTAAGTGCCGGTTTGCGGTATGATTATATCCAGAATAAAGGCAAGCAACTAATTGAAGATGGTGAGCAAAAATTTACTGGCTTTAATAACAACTTTAACAGCTTGAGTGGCGCTTTGGGCTATACTCATGTGTTTAGCGAAAACCTGAATTTTAAAGCGAATGCAGGTTCTGCGTTCAGGGCACCAAACCCGGCCGAGTTGGGCTCAAACGGCGTACACGAGGGGACATTCAGGTATGAAGTGGGTAACGGGAACTTGAACCCGGAGCGCAGTTACCAGGCCGATGCTACCCTTGAGTTTGGCTCAGGTGTATTTACCGGCAGCGTAGGCGTGTACGAAAACTACATACATAATTACATTTACGCTTCTAACAACAATAACGAAACTATTGTAGTGCCTGAGGAAAACCTGGTAACTTATCCTGTTTATCGTTACGGACAGGTAAATGCCAATTTGTACGGCGCTGAGGCTAACTTAACCATACACCCGGTATCGTTTATTCATTTCGAAAATACGTTTGGCTATACCCATGCGCAAAACATCAGTTTAGACAGGCCGCTTGCGTTTATCCCGGCGGGCAACATGAACAATACCCTACGTTTCGAGCCAAAAATCAAAGGCCTTAATTCATTTTACGTTTATGCGGGTATTAACAATTATTTTAGGCAAAACCGTATTGATGCCACTTTCGAAACGCCAACCAGTTCCTACACGCTGTTGAATGCAGGAATTGGTACCACGTTTAAGTTAGGCCGCCAGCAGCTTAAAGTTTATGTGTCCGGAAATAACCTGACCGATAAGCGTTACTATGACGCATTAAGCCGTTTAAAGCCCGGAAGGCTTAGCCAAACCGACCCAACGCTGGGCGTTTATAACCCCGGAAGAAACATTACCTTCGGTTTCTTTTTACCGTTAGATATCAGGTAAAACACAATAGCGATATATCAAATAAAAGGCGCTTACCCAGCTGGGTAAGCGCCTTTTATTTTGTGAAGCGGCCTCAATTAAATCAATGGATCATTACGGTCTCTACGCTGTTCAATCCGTTCGGTATTTACTTCGGTATTGCGTACCGTATCACGAACCGTTTCTTCGCGCTCGTCAATGCTGCGATTAACGTTTACTTCTTCGACTACTCTAGCCTGCTTGTTTACTACAGGTACCTCGCGGTGTTCGGTTATTTCCATAGTCCCATCTTTAAAAGTTTCGAAGGGCTGGGTTGATGCCGGTAGGTTATACACTTTGTTTTCTTCTACTGACGCCGGTTTGTTGTGCACGGTATTATTCGGT
Organism: uncultured Mucilaginibacter sp.; assembly: GCA_964277815.1. Lineage (GTDB taxonomy): Bacteria > Bacteroidota > Bacteroidia > Sphingobacteriales > Sphingobacteriaceae > Mucilaginibacter. Next base: position 15,101 of record CAXYKR010000465.1, read on the forward strand.
ACTAAAGTAGTTCCGCCAACAGCAGCTTGCTCAATGGCGGCCGTGCTGTTTTGTGTTGCCGGTGTGCCATGATATTCAGCATCTCTGTCAGCAATCGTTTTGTTGTCAGTTAACGGTTCGTTAGTGTAATCTTTAATGATGGTATGGCCGGAATGAACCGGGGCCGGAGTTACTTGTGCATCGGTAACCGGTGTGCGGCGGTTATATAACCTGTTTTGGTTAAACTGCTGATGGTCATAAAAATTTTGCGCAACCGGTGTTGCTACCGCTTCCGTAGTAGCCGGTACATTCTCGGCAACTGTTGTATTTGCAACGTAAGGGCGCTCAAAGGTGTCTACAATCAGCCGTTCTGCATCGTTGTCTAATGGCAGGCCAGTGTAATCTGGCAGCGCTTGTATCTGGTTGCCGGTTACGTTAGGTACAATCACATCATCATCCTTTTCGTGCAACTCTGCCAGTCCTATCGGAATTAACACCTTACGGGCATTTAAGCGCAGGTCGTTGGCGTCAGTATCTACAATCATATACCTTACCCGTTGCGATACCGGGTCAAACAACAGTTCAGTAACATCGCCAATAACCTGGTTTTGTTCGTTTTTTACTTCCCAGCCTTTAATGTTATACTGGCCGTCTACTATTTCGTAATCGCTGCCGCCCAGTTCCTGCAGGCGGGGCTGCTCTTTATCATTATCGTAAGCCATGTGAATTTTCTTTTTTAACGTCGTTTAATTGGATGTACTATCGCGCATGCCTCCACTGGTTGATGTAGAGATGGTGGTATCTGTAGATAGAGTGCTGGTGGTATCAGCCGCACTGCTGCCCAAGCCCGCGTTGTTGCCGCCACCGCGCAAAAAGTAAAAGGCCAGGCCGCCTACAATTAACACAAGCAGCAGCCAAAGCCACCAGGGCGATTTATTTTTAGGTCTTACATTAATCTCTGCCATAGGTAAATTGTTGAGTATTGAAAATGCTTATAACAAACAACAGCCACTACAAAGAATGGCTGTTGTTTGTTTTTACCGGTGCGGTTTACACGTTGTCTTTATAGTCGTTGTAGCTTTTATTGCTATCCGACCGGTATACCGGGTTGTTGGTTGTATTATTCAAATTTTCGGTATCTACCTCGGTATTTCGTACCGAGCCGCGTACAGTTTCTTCGCGTTCTGATACCTCTTTATCGAGTTTCACTTCTTCAACCACACGGGCATCTTTGTTTACTACTGGTACTTCGTTGTGTTCTCTTACCTCGAAGTCGCCTTCCTTAAAATTATTAAAATCGGCATCGGTAGCCGGGCGGTTTACTGGTGTACGCTCTACATTTACATGTTCCTGGCGCAAGCGGATATTTTCTTCAACCGGGCGTTCTACAATGCGGCTGTGCAGGCGTACGCCGCCGGTTTCTTCCTCACGTTTGCTCACCTGCATGTCTTCCTGTAAAATTGGAATGGTACCTGCCGGCAAGTCAATGTTTTTATAACCTGTATTGTTGTCGTCATCGTTGTTTAACCGGTTGTCCGCGTTGTTGGCCATCATGTCGCGGTCTACCTGCGGGTCGGTATGGCTTTTAAACCTGTTGGTCTGGTAATTATCAGAACCGCTTAAGTTTGTGGTGCCGGTAGTGCTGTTGTAGTTGTTATCGTTATAATTACTGTCTACATCATTAGCGCCGTAATTGTCCAATATCTCGGCGGCACGCTGGGCCTCGTCCGAGTTGCGGGCATGTACGGTAACGATGGTTCCCTTGCGGCCTGCTTCGGTGTACTTGTCGCGGGTATCGTCATCGTCGCCACCAAAAAGGTTACTGAAAAAGTTGCTTACCCGGTCGCCAAAGTCCTGTTCGTGTTCTTCTGCAACGCCGTCGCCGGTCGCAATATCAATGTCGGCGCTGTTAAATCCGTTGTTCACTAAATAATCCTTCGCTTCTTGCGCTTCGCTGGTGTAGCTAAAAACGCCTACTACAGTGTGTGACATGTTTTTCTGTTTTTAAATAAATTAATTGATTTATGATAGATGGTAAGGAATGGTTTTCTAAAGATTGGTTGTACGGCTCACGGTAACCTCTTCGCGGCGTACTTTTTCCTGACTTGGGTTGGAGGTTTCTGTGCGCTTTTTGGTGATGTGCACTTCTTCCACCAGCATCAGTCGTTTTTCAACCACTAATACTTCTTTCAGTACTGATATAATGGTTGTGTCGCCGTCTTGCCGTACAGCCGGCGGAGGCGTATCAACATACTGGTTAATGGCTTTTTTCTCTACGGTTACTTCTTCGTGAGTTACCGGTACGTCAACAGTAACATCTTCGTCAATCACCCTTTTGGATACGTTGACTTTGCCGCTTTCAACCATTTGCTTACCAACTTGCAAATTTTCCCTCATTACAGGTATGGTAGTGTTATCTGCTTGCTGTTCCTCGCGGTTGTCAGCGGTGTTTTTATCGGCGAATATATTCCAGTTTGCCATAAAATACGAGTTATAACTATTAATTAAAATAGCTGCCTGCGTTTTAATCAGGCGGCTTAGATTAAATGTCTATTCTATCTATAAGGTTTTAAAAAATTTAGAAATGTATATTGATATGCTTATGGTTACGGAGTGGCTATTAATGCTGCTTAGTAAGTGATATTTTCTCAAAACAAATCTTTAAGTATATACTTTAAAGAAAAGTAATTAACCGGATTGGTTTTTGCCATTAAATGCAATACACACTTTAAATACTTTACAGCTATGTTTGACCAGATATTAGGAATTGTAAAAGAGCAATTAAATAACAACCCTGAAGCCAAAGCTGCTTTACCGCAAGACAAGAGCGATGCCATAGAGCAGGAGATTGCCAGCCATGTAGAAAATCAAGTGAAAAACCAGGCGGTAAGCTCGGGCGGTGGTATTGGCGATTGGTTGTCGTCGTTAGCAGGCGGCAGCAACAATTCTTCTACAGCAGATATGGGCGGCGGTTTGGTAACTAACCTGGCTAATAAATTTGGATTGCCACCGGCAGCAGCCACGGCTATTGCGGCAGCTTTACCAGGTATTTTGCAAAAGTTTGCCAAAAAAACTAACGACCCTAACGACAGCAGCTTATCGCTCGACGGTATATTGGGCTCTTTGACAGGTGGCAAAGGTTTAGGCGGACTATTTTAAGCCAATAGCCAAATCAATATTTTTGCAGGCAAAACCATTATGGTTTTGCCTGTGTTTTTTATAAGATTTTTGAAAGATGAATACAACAGCCATAAGGTATACCAATGAGTTTTTATCGGCCATGCGTGAGCAGACAGATACTGCGGCGGATGACTTACTAGCAAGGTGCTTTGATAGCGACGAAGGTAAGTTAGCCTTGCGCAGTTACCTGACTAACCTGGAGTATAACTCGCAGCTTTCACAGCTGCCAGAAGTACTGCAAAACGAACCATTATTATATAACGCTGCACAATTGCCTGCTTGGGCTGATGCAAAGCAAATGCAGGGAGGGGCTGCTTTTTTTGCCCGCTATGCATCTTTAATCATGAATATGCTGGGTTTGTTGTCGTTGCCTTATTGCTATGCCGCAGCAGATGGCGCCAGGGTGTTGTATTATTCTGAAAGATTGCGAAATGATGTGGGCAAACGCCTGCGCGAGACCGGAGAATTTGTATGGCAGGTGATGTCGCCCAATGCATTTGCGCCCGAGGGCCAAGGTTTTGCCTCAATCATAAAAGTGAGGATGATGCATGCCATGGCACGCTACTACACCCTTAAAAGCGGGCATTGGCAAGCGGCGTGGGGGCAACCCGTAAACCAGGAAGATATGGCAGGTACTAACCTGTCGTTTTCATTGTTAGTTATCAGGGGGCTGCGTAAGCTGGATATTGCTGTAAGTTATACCGACCAACAAGCTTTTATGCATTTATGGAATGTGATTGGCTGTTTGCTGGGCGTAAACAGAAGCTTATTGCCTGAGGATGGACAGCAAGCCATTGCATTAGAGCAAGCCATTAGCCTGAGGCAGATAAAACCGTCTGAAGAGGGTAGAGCCTTAACTAAATCGCTTACTGATTATATTACCGGAGCAAACCTGACAAAGGGCAGCATCGGTGCTAAAGATACCGTACAATTGATGCGCTTTTTGTTAGGCGACGAAATTGCTGATATAATTGCTTTGCCAGCAGGGCAGGTGCCCGCATCGGCCATAAACCTGCTCAAGCTGGCTGGAATGTTTCAGGAGTTTAAAATGGTGCCTTCCGTCAGTAACGAATACCGACAGCAGTATAGCCAGTTTAAAAGGCAACATGCCGGATTATAAAACCTCCGAACATAGAAAGATGCCGTCTCATAAGTCAATTATGAGGCGGTTTTTTGTTTTAATAGAGCAAGGCAAGCCATTATCCCATGGCTGTACAGTAGTGGCTTAGTTTGGAGTTGCTTTGTTTGTTGATGCGTGTTTT
>CAXYKR010000466.1:0-6117 GCA_964277815.1 uncultured Mucilaginibacter sp.
GCTATAAAGGCGTTTACCTTACCATTTTTTTGCGGGGGCGAGCATACCACAATTTCGCGGCAACCGGCAATGCGCGCCGGGATGCCAAGCATTAAAAAGGTGCTGGGTAAAACCGCAGTGCCGCCAGGTATATACAAACCGGCTTTTTCAATAGGGCGTAATTCGCGCCAGCAGGTAACGCCGGGCATGGTTTCTACCTTATCTTCGGCCTTAAGTTGTGACTGGTGGAATTTATAAATGTTCTGATAGGCTACTTCGAGGGCTGTTTTTTGCTCGGGCTGCAATGCTTCGGCAATTTCGGCCAGTTCTTGTTTATCTAAGTAAAGCTTATCAATGGTTACTTTATCAAAACGGAGGGCGTAATCAAACAAAGCACGGTCGCCATGTTGCTGCACATCGGTAATAATGGTTTCTACTACCGTACGTATCTCGTTGGCCGGGTCGATGTTGCGTTGCACCAGCTTAGTAAGTTCGGTTGCACTTAATTGTGCGTAATTATAAACGGTAAGCATCATTTATAGCTTTAATGTGCCTGTTACTACCTAACCAGTAATGGCAGGCACATGGTTTACAATATTATTTTTTCGATAGGCATTACCACAATGCCTTGTGCGCCAGCTTGTTTTAGCTGGCTGATACGGCTCCAAAAGTCGCGCTCGGGAATAACGGTATGTACCGCCACCCAATCAGACTCAGCCAATGGCACCACCGATGGACTTTTAACCCCAGGCAGTAAATCCAGTACCTTATTTAGGTTGTCGCGCTCTACGTTCAGCACCACGTACTTAGTTTCTTTGGCTCTCAACACCGACTGCACGCGTTGTATCAGCTCTTGAATCAGGTCCTCATTTTCAGAACCGGCCCGTCCAATCAGCACCGCTTCAGACGACATGACGTCGGCAAAAGGTTTCAGTCCGTTGCTTTTTAAGGTGCCACCGGTAGATACCAGATCACAAATAGCATCGGCCAAGCCCAAACCCGGCGAAATTTCTACGGAGCCCGAAATAGTACGGATATCGGCAGTGATGCCTAATTGCTGTAAGTGTTTTTTGAGGATAACCGGGTAGGTGGTAGCAATGGATTTGCCGTTAAGGTCGGCAACATCCTGAATGTCCAGGTTGTTAGGAACCGCAATTTTAAGCGAGCATTTGCCAAAGCCTAATTTTTGCAGGTAGCTTACCTGTACTTCTGTTTCCTGTATCACGTTTTCGCCTACAATACCCAGGTCGGCAATGCCGTCCTGTACGTATTCGGGAATATCATCATCGCGCAGAAATAAAATCTCGAGCGGGAAGTTGGATACCGGCGATATCAGCGAGCTTTTATAATTTTCGAAATTAAGGCCGCAGTTTTTTAGCAGCTCTACAGATTTTTCATTGAGCCGTCCGGATTTTTGGATGGCTATTTTAAGTGTTTTCACAAATGGGAGGTATTAAACTATAAATAAAAACGGAGGTCGTTATTTCACGTAGAAACATACATTAATCATTATCGCCGCAGGGGCGATGGTGCATATGCAAATGATGTAATGTTTGACCGTTCATTTTATAGCTAACAGTTTGATGAGCTGCCGCAAATATATAGATAAAAAGAACATAGAATCAAGAATATAGCATTAAGATTATTTTAAAAATATAATTAGCCTGTTTTAAGGGCATCCTAATGCTATACTCGCGGGCGGGCAATCTTGTTTTTTTATTTAATCAGATGCAGCACATCACTGATGGGCTGGTCGCTGTTAATCAGAATACCCGTAACGCCTGCCGATTCTCCGGCTTCCACGTCGCGCTCACGGTCGCCTATAAAGTAAGATTGCGCCGGGTCGATGTTGTGTTGTTCTATACCTTTTAATAACAAGCCTGGTTTGGGTTTGCGGCAATCGCAGTCGCCAGTAAATAACGGATGATGCGGGCAATAATACATGTCGGTAAAAATAACGCCATGTTCGGCATAAACATCGCGCAGGTGCTGGTGCATATCAGCCAGTTGCTGTTCGGTATACCAGCCTTTAGCCAGGCCGCCTTGGTTGGTCGCCACTATTAACAAATAGCCACGTTGCTGCAATTCTTTTAAAGCCTCAAAATTGTGCTCCAAAACTTTAAAATCTTCCAACCGGCATACGTAGTCGCCAAGCTCTTTATTCAATACGCCGTCGCGGTCTAAAAAAACGGCCTTGTTTTTTGTCGTAGTTGTCATGTATGTGGGCAAAGATAATGCAATCTGCTACTCTTATTTAGATAGATTATAAGCAAAAATAGGGTCGAACATACAGTTGAAGTTGCTTTTTGTTGCATTTTTATTAAATAGGTCATATGTTGAGCCTATAAAATTTGGCATATTCGTAAAAAAGCAATTTTTGTTTGGTAAAAATCGCAAAAACTGTAAATTCGTAATTAGCCCTAATTTATTAATAAAATATTAACATGGATCAAATAGATTGTGACCAGCAAGGCCTTTACCGGTCTGAGTTTGAACATGACTCCTGCGGAACAGGTTTTATCGCCAATATTAACGGTGCTAAATCAAATAAAATAGTACACGATGCCCTGAGCATGCTCGAGAACATGGAGCATAGGGGAGCCTGCGGATGTGACCCGGAATCAGGTGATGGCGCCGGTATATTGATACAACTGCCGCACGAGTTTTTAATGGAAGAGTGCTCGGACATTGAGGTAAGCCTGCCACAACCCGGCGAGTACGGCGTAGGTATGATTTTCTTCCCGAAAGACTCTACCTTAAAGAAAGCCTGCCGCAATATTATCACCGCTGCTGTCGAGAAACTTGGCATTACGCTTTTAGGTTTCCGTAAACTGCCGGTAAACTCATCAGTAATTGGTGAAACCGCTCGCAGCGCCGAACCGGATGTGGAACAGGTATTTGTGCTGAGGCCATCATCTATTACCAATGTTGAAGATTTCGAACGCAGACTATACGTACTGCGCCGCTACATCAATAAAACCGTAAATGAAACGGTTGCCGGAGCCGGTGAGTTTTTCTACTTTACTTCGTTCTCTTGTAAAACCATCATTTACAAAGGTCAGGTAACTACTTACCAACTGCGTCAGTATTTTACTGATTTGACCGACCCGCGTGTGGCTTCGGGCTTTGCCATGATTCACTCGCGTTTTTCTACCAATACATTCCCGTCATGGAAACTGGCACAACCTTTCAGGCTGATTGCGCATAACGGCGAGATTAATACCTTAACCGGTAACCTCAACTGGTTCTTCTCGAGCGTTAAATCATTAGCCTCGGCTTACTTTACCCGCGAGGAGATGGAGATGTTGCTGCCGGTAATTGATAATAACCAGTCCGACTCCGCTTGTCTGGATAATATTATCGAGATACTGCAGCACTCCGGCCGTTCATTACCGCACGTTATGATGATGCTGATTCCGGAGGCTTGGGACGGCAACGAGCAAATGGACCCGCTTAAAAAAGCGTTCTACGAGTATCATGCTACCATTATGCAGCCATGGGATGGTCCGGCCGCTATCTGTTTTACCGATGGTAAACTGGTAGGTGCGTTGTTAGACCGTAATGGTTTGCGTCCGTTGCGTTACACCGTAACTACCGATGGTCGTGTAATTGCCGCCTCAGAAACAGGTGTGTTAAATATTGATGAGTCTACCGTATTGAGCAAAGGCCGTTTACAGCCGGGCAAAATGTTGCTGATTGATACAGTAAACAACAAAATCATCACCGACGAAGAAATTAAAAAACAACTGGCCGAAAAACAGCCTTATGGCCGTTGGCTGGAAAACTATAAAATCCGCCTGGAAGATTTACCTGAACCGCGGGTAAGCTTCTCAAGCCTTTCGCCGGAGTCGGTTTTCAAATATCAGCAGGTATTTGGTTACACCCGCGAGGATGTTGACGGCATTATTAAACCGATGGCTATTGATGCCAAAGAGCCGGTAGGTTCGATGGGTACCGATGTGCCGCTGGCGATATTGTCTGACAAGCCCCAGCATTTATCGAGCTACTTTAAGCAGTTTTTTGCGCAGGTAACTAACCCGCCAATCGACCCAATACGTGAGCGTTTGGTAATGAGTTTGGCTACCTTTATTGGTAACAACGGTAATTTGCTTGATGAGGACAAGATGCATTGCCATTGCGTAACATTAAAGCACCCGATACTGCGTAACCACCAGTTAGAAAAACTACGCAGTATTGATACCGGCTTATTCCACGCTAAAACACTACAGACCTATTTTAAAGCTGATGGACAGCCGGGCTCATTACAAAAAGGTATTGAGCGCTTATGCCGTTATGCCGAGGATGCGGTTGATGACGGTTTCGAGGTATTAATCCTGTCCGACCGTGCTCTTGATTCTGAACACGCCGCTATACCATCGTTACTGGCAGTATCGGCCGTGCACCACTACCTGGTTAAAAAAGGCCGTCGTGGTGCGGTAGGTTTGGTAGTTGAGGCCGGTGACGTTTGGGAAGTACACCATTTTGCCTGTTTATTGGCCTTTGGTGCAACTGCTATTAACCCTTACCTGGCACTGTCAACCATCGAAACGCTGAAAAATAACGGCGGTATTGTAAGTGATTCCGATATCAAAACGCTGTCAAAAAACTATGTGAAATCGGTTAACGACGGCTTGTTAAAGATATTCTCTAAGATGGGTATCTCTACCTTGCAGTCTTACCATGGTTCGCAGCAGTTTGAGATTTTAGGTCTGAATAAGGAAGTGGTTGACCGTTATTTTGCCGGCGCCGTAACCCGCATTGGTGGTTTAGGGCTCGACGAAATTGCCCGCGAAGCTTTGAGCAAACATAAATTTGGTTTTACTACGTCTAAGAGCGAAGTTAAGCTGTTGCCCGAAGGTGGTATTTACCAGTGGAAACGCCGCGGCGAAGCCCACTTGTTTAACCCACAAACGGTACACTTGCTGCAACACGCTACCAGCACCAATAACTTTGATGTATATAAAACGTATGCCCGTTTGGTAAACGAGCAAACCGAAAAGCACTTTACCATCCGTGGGTTATTAGATTTTACCCATCACCGCGAGTCTATCTCTATCGAAGAGGTTGAACCTATCGAAAGCATTATGAAGCGTTTTGCTACCGGTGCGATGTCGTTTGGTTCCATCTCGCACGAGGCGCACAGCACGCTGGCCATTGCCATGAACCGCATTGGCGGAAAAAGCAATACCGGCGAAGGTGGTGAAGACGAGATGCGTTATGAGCGTATGCCTAATGGCGATTCGATGCGTTCGGCTATCAAGCAAATTGCTTCGGCGCGTTTTGGGGTGACCTCCAATTACCTGACCAACGCTGATGAGTTACAAATTAAAATGGCTCAAGGTGCTAAACCGGGCGAGGGCGGACAGTTACCGGGCCATAAAGTGGATGCCTGGATTGCTAAAACCCGTCACTCTACACCTGGTGTTGGCTTAATTTCGCCGCCGCCTCACCACGATATTTACTCGATTGAGGATTTGGCTCAATTGATATTCGATTTAAAAAATGCCAACCGTGCAGCCCGTATCAATGTTAAACTGGTATCAAAAGCCGGTGTAGGTACTATTGCAGCCGGTGTGGCTAAAGCACATGCCGACGTAATTCTGGTTGCTGGTTATGATGGTGGTACCGGTGCGTCGCCAATCAGCTCTATCAAACATGCAGGTTTACCATGGGAGTTAGGCTTGTCGGAAGCACATCAAACCCTGGTGCGCAGCAAACTGCGTACCCGCGTAGTGCTGCAGGCCGACGGCCAAATGAAAACCGGCCGCGACTTAGTGATTGCAGCCTTGTTAGGTGCCGAGGAGTGGGGCGTTGCAACGGCGGCTCTGGTAGCCAGCGGTTGTATCATGATGCGGAAATGTCATTTAAATACCTGCCCGGTGGGTGTGGCTACACAAGACCCAGACCTGCGCCGTTTGTTTAGCGGCAAGCCGGAGCATGTAGTGAACTTGTTCCGATTCCTGGCCGAAGATATGCGTGAAATTATGGCCGAGTTGGGTTTCCGTACCATTAACGAAATGGTAGGCCGCGTACAGTTTTTACGTGTTAAGGATAACATCCAAAGCTGGAAAGCTAAAAAGGTTGATTTGTCGGGTATCTTACATCCGGTTACTAACGCCAAAGGCAATACTTTATACA
>CAXYKR010000467.1:0-5909 GCA_964277815.1 uncultured Mucilaginibacter sp.
CCCTACCAGTCCGCTTTCGCCTCCTGCAAGCTTCGGTAAATCCAGCTTTCGCTTTTTTACCTACCTCCTTCCCGCTATCCCTTCAACTCCACGCCAACCCTTGCGATTGGGAGTGCAAAAGTAGAAAAATTCTTTAGTCGGAAGAAAACTTTTTGAAATTGTTTGTGTTTATGCGCCGTTTGCGTTGAGCGTCAGGTGAATTAGTTTTACAAGAGCGGTTAAGCAAAAGATTTAGAGTGACCTCTCAGGTTGCACATCACAGCATCTCACATTACAGGGGAGGGATTCCCTCATGCATCAATATCCTTTTGTCTACTTATTATATAGTAGTATAGTATGGTATAGTATAGTAGGCATACTGGGACTTTCATTAGTTGGCCCACGACACTAAGTATAATGCTTATGTTGGTTATCTTAATTATATAGGGCCGATTGAACAGCATAGTATTTAAGTAAAGCACCACCGTTTAGTTAAAAGATGTTAAATACCACTGCAGCATACTTAACCAACGCCGCCACCGTTTAATTTAGCGGTTAAATAATAATTGACTGATTTACATTATATAATTATCTTTGCAGGATGTTTAAAAAGCAACGTGCTATTATTGGTAGCCTGTTAATCTCGTCTGTGCTTGTTGTCGGCAGCTGTAAAAGCAGCTATGAAAAGCTTAAGGCGAGTAACGACCGGGCTAAACAGTACCAACAGGCCGTAAAATTCTACAACAAAAAAGACTACTCTAAAGCGTTAGAGCTTTTTGAGTTACTGACTCCTAAATACCGTGGATTAAGTGAGGCGGAAGATTTGTTTTATTATTACGCATACGCCAACTACTATACTAAAGATTACACTTCGGCTCGTTACCATTTTAAAAACTTTGCCGATTTGTACCCGACCAGTACCCGGGCCGAAGAATGCCGGTATATGCATGCTTACTGTTTTTACCTGGACTCGCCTAACGCATCATTAGACCAGGAGAATACCACCAAGGCCATTGAGTCGTTACAGCTATTCATCAACTTATATCCTAAAAGCGACCGCAGTGTAGAAGCCAGTAAACTGATACAAAACTTACGCGACAAACTGGAAACCAAAGCTTATGAAAATGCGAAGCTTTATTTGGATATCGGCGATTACCTTTCGGCAGTAATGGCGTTTAATAATGCATTACGCGATTACCCAGATACTAAGTATGCCGAAGAAATGGAGTTTTTGATTGTCAAAGCTCAATATCTGTACGCGCAAAACAGTTCTCAGCTACGCCAGGAAGAACGCTTTACGCAGACGATGACCTATGCCGACCAGTTTACCGAAAAATATCCTAACAGCAAATACGTCCGGGAAGCAGCCAATTACCATAAAGACAGCGAGCGTGGTATTGTTAATGCTAAACGTTATTTAGCCGAATTAGCGGCTGAAGGTAAACTAGCCAAAAAGTTAGCTGACCGAGATACCGCAAAAGCACCGCAACAACAGTCTATTCAAGATAAACACAATCAAAAAAGTCCGCAACAATAAAAATATACACATGAGCAACGCCATCAATAATAAGCCCACTGTGGCCAGCAGCACTGTAACCCGCGACTTACGCGACCTGGACAAAACTACCAACAACTTGTACGAGTCTATCGTGGTGATGTCTAAACGTGCCAATCAAATTTCTAACAACATCAAAGAAGAGTTACATCAGAAACTATCTGAGTTTGCTTCTTCAAACGATAATCTGGAAGAGGTTTTTGAAAACCGTGAGCAAATCGAAATCTCTAAACACTACGAGCGTTTGCCAAAACCAACTCTGGTAGCCGTTCAGGAGTTTTTAGAAAACAAGGTTTACTTCCGTAACCCGAACAAAGAGTAGTTATTACACGATGATAAATGAAAGCCGACCCTTAAACAGCCGGCTTTTTTTGTGTCTATTTATCAGTTTCTTCTTCGCCGTTATTGTACTTTACATACAACTCCTCTACCAGCACCATAGTAATAGCCAGTAAAGGCGTAGCCAGTATTATACCTAATGCGCCTGATAGTGTACCCATCAATAATTGTGCAATAATGAGCAATGCAGGCGGCAGGTTAATCATGCGGCGCTGAATGGTGGGTGTGATGATATTACTTTCGAGTGTTTGTATTAATATATATAAAGCTGCAACGATGATGGCCGTTTGGGTACTATCTACCAAACCAAGCAGCACGGCGGGCACCATGGCCATTAACGGGCCAAAATTGGGGATAAAATTGAGGATACCCGCAATTACGGCTAGGGCTAAAGCCATCGGTATGCCTATAATAGTTAAACCGATAAAGCTGAGCACGGCAATTAACACCATGGCAATCATCATTCCTTTCAACCAGCCCTTCAATACCTGGCTCAAGCGGTCAATTACCTGTTTGGCTTTAGGTTGTCCACGTTTAGGAATCAGGTTAACAATGCCATCTTTATACAGCGATGGACTGATAGTAAAGAAAATGCCTAAAAATATGATGATATAAATGTCGCCTAATACCCCAAAACTTGTACGAAAAAAGTTCTGTGCAGTAGTTACAAGCTTTTGAGAATCATTACCCGATATATTTTCTAATACTTTTGCACCTAAGGGGTATTGCTTAATTTGATTCTCTAACTTGGTTACCATAGCCGGAAAGTCTTCGCTCAAAGCGCTTACCTGCTGCTGTATTTTGGTACCCATAAACCAAAACAATAGTCCGATAATAATAAAAGACCCTATTACTGAGATTAGCATACTTGCACGGCGCTGTAATGGGGTGTGGCGTTCAATCAAATCGGCCAAACCGTTAAAATAAACGGCAATCAGGGTACCGGCTAATACCATTAGCAGCACATTAAAAGCTACTTTTACAATCAGGATAATGATAGCTAACAAGGCTACTATACCTGCCGCTATAAATACTCGCTTAACATACAGGTTATTACTTTCGGGAGTGTTGTTTTCGGTCGAAATCATAACCTATTTAAGAGCTCAACAACTTTATTGTTTGATATTAATTTGGATAAAAACAGCTAATTTGAAAGTCATAGCTTGTGCGTACATTGCAATTTGTTACTGGTTTAAACAATAATTTCCAATCTTTGCAGGGTCAAAACTTTTAGTTATAGACTATAACCAAACAGATTTATGCACTACGAACTCAATAACATCCCGGAACGTACCGAAAAGCCCCGCGAAAGCGGAATGACCATGGTTATGGATAAAGGCCTGAGCCTTCGCCAGGCCGAAGACTTTCTGGAAGTTTCGGGCATTTATACCGATATCATCAAACTGGGATGGGCAACATCATATGTTACCCCTAACTTGCAAGAAAAGCTGAATCTGTACCGGCAGGCGGGTATTCCTTTCTACTTTGGCGGCACATTGTTCGAGGCCTTTATAGTGCGTAACCAGTATGATGATTACTGCCGCATGCTGGATAAATTCGGGCTGGAGTATGCCGAGGTTTCTGATGGTTCAATTACCATTGAGCACGACATCAAATGCGAGTACATCCGTAAGTTGAGCGAGCGCGTTACCGTAATATCCGAAGTAGGCTCTAAAGATGTTCAGAAGATATTTGCCCCTTACAAGTGGATACAGCTAATGAAAGCCGAACTAGAAGCGGGCTCTTATAAAGTAATTGCCGAAGCACGCGAAAGTGGCAACGTAGGCATCTACCGCGATTCGGGCGAAGTGAGACAAGGCTTGGTGGATGAAATACTGACCCAGATACCTGCCGAAAAAATTATATGGGAAGCACCACAAAAAGCGCAGCAGGTTTGGTTTATCAAACTACTAGGCAGCAATGTAAATTTAGGTAATATCGCTCCTGCCGATATGATTCCGCTGGAAACCTTACGACTGGGATTGCGCAGTGATACTTTCGACCATTTCTTAAATCAATAACGGGTATTGCCTGTTACGAATTAAAAAGGCACCTTCGGACAAAATTATTGATTTAACCATGGCCACCAAACAATACGGATTAATCGGGTATCCACTCACACATTCGTTTTCTAAAAAATACTTTACCGAGAAATTTGAGCAGGAAAATATTGAAGACCATGTTTACGACCTGTACGAAATTAAAAACCTGAGCGACTTTCCGGAACTGTTGCGTGCCAACCCAGGCCTTTGCGGCTTAAATGTTACCGTACCACACAAAATCGGCGTAATGTTTTACCTGGACTGGGTTCATCCCGAGGCTAAAGAGGTTGATGCTGTTAATTGTATCCGCATTACTTCCGAAAGTCCGGTAGCGGCGGCTTTTTCGGGCGAGGTGGGCATCAAAGACCATGAGTTCAGGCTGGAGGGTTTTAATACCGATGTTTATGGCTTTGAAATGTCGCTGAAGCCGTTGTTAGGGTCACAGCATACACAAGCCTTGGTGCTGGGTACCGGTGGTGCATCGCGCGCGGTAAAGTATGTATTAAACAAGCTGAATATTTATGCCAGGTTTGCATCTCGCCAAAAAGAGGCAGACCATATTCAATACCAGGACCTCACACCAGAAATTATCTCCAAGTATAAGCTTATCATCAATACTACCCCATTGGGCATGGCGCCCGATACGGATAAGTGCCCTGATATTCCGTATGAGGCTTTAACGTCTGAGCATTTACTTTATGATTTGATATACAACCCGGCAGAAACCCTGTTTCTGAAAAAAGGCCGCGAGCAAGGCGCTGCTACTAAAAACGGATACGAGATGTTGTTGATGCAGGCAGAAAAATCGTGGGAAATATGGAACTCCAGAGAGCAAAACCCATGAAGATAGTTGCGGTAATATTACTATGCCTGACAGCCGGCCTAACCGCTTGTGAGCAAAAGGCCGATTACTCACCCAAGCCCCGTGGCTATTACCGCATTTATTTCCCTAAGCGGGAGTACAAGCAGTACGAATCTGATTGTGCCTACACCTTTACCTACCCAACATATGCGAAGGTTGAACCTGACAACGCGCCCGGAGCAAAGCCCTGCTGGATAAACCTGCAGTTGCCCCAATTTAACGGCACGCTGCATTTAAGTTATCAGCCTATTACATCAAAAAAAGTATTTGATGCTTTGATTGAGGATGCTCACACATTTGCGTTTAAGCATACGGTGAAGGCAACTTCCATTGATGAAGGTATCATTCGTTACCCCGACCGTAAGGTGTACGGTATTTATTATACTATTGATGGCAATGCCGCCTCATCCGCACAATTCTTTTTAACGGATAGCACCCGCCATTACTTACGCGGCGCCCTGTACTTTAACACCGAGCCTAAACTCGACTCTATCCAGCCCGTGCTTGATTTTGTAAAGAAGGATATGGCTGTCTTAATTAAAAGCTTCCGCTGGAAAACTGCCGGCACGCCTTAATGTTTCTGAGTAAAGCTTCACTATAATTTATAGCTTTGCGTATGGCTACAATACAGGCATTTCCTAACAATCCTTACCAGGAAAACACCTATTTATTATATGATGACAGCGGCGAATGCGCTATCATAGACCCGGGTATGTATACTGCTGCCGAGCAAAACGCGGTGGTAAACTTTATTACACAACATCAGTTAAAGCCCGTATTGCTGCTTAACACCCACTGCCACATTGACCATGTACTGGGTAACAAATTTGTGTTTGACCAGTACGGGTTAAAGCCGCAATTTCATCAGGGCGAAATGGTGGTATTAGAAGCGATGCCGGTTTGGTCACAACAGTCCGGTATCCGTTACGAGCTATCGCCGCTTCCTGATACTTATTTGCCCGAAAGCGGCACCGTGTCATTTGGTAATACTACACTTCAGTTGATATTTGCTCCCGGCCACTCGCCTGCACATTTATGTTTTTACAGCGAGGCCGACCAGTTATTGGTAGGCGGAGATGTGCTTTTCAGGGGAAGTATTGGCCGTACCGATTTACCAGGCGGTAACCATACG
>CAXYKR010000468.1:0-14637 GCA_964277815.1 uncultured Mucilaginibacter sp.
CTCTTCCGATCTTTTAAATTCATAGTTGCCTGTATCGGTGGCCTTATAGGTAGTTTCCCAATGGTCGTTGATGATAAACTGCAGCGGATATTCGGTCCAGTCTGCATCGTTTACCTTTTTTACAAAAGCACTGGCAGCAATTTCATCATGGCCGTCGCTAAAAATGTCGGCTGATATTTTAAAACTTTCGTGAATTGCTGATTTTGCCGGAAACTTTCCTTCTTCAACCTTGGGGGATACATTAGTGATGATAACTCGCTTTGGGCCGCTGGTATGAATCATTAAGCAATAATTTTAGTGAGGGGCATAGGTAGCCCGGTCTCCTTTTAATTATTGAAACTAACCGCAAAGGCTTGTAAAATGTTTAAGCTAAAAACAACAAAAAGTTTTAACCGCATTTTGATATAATGCGGCAACGTGGATGAAGAGATAATGAGTCGACTCTGTTTAAATCTCTACAACAGCGTTATTACAAATGTAGGTTGGTACAATACCCGTGGCCATAATGTTGGTTTCGGCATTGCCCGGTAAGGTATTACCGGTGTAAACCAGCACGGTATCCAAACCAAATTTGTTGCCGCCCAAAATATCGGTGTGCAAGGTGTCGCCCACCATCAAAATGTCTTGCTTGGTGAGGGTTTGTTTTTGGCGGGCCAGCTCATAGGCAAACATAAACATCTGCGAGTCGGGCTTGCCGAAGCGGATAAACCGTTTACCAACAATTTTTTCAATCATATCGGCCAGGGCGCCAACAGCAATAGCTACATCGGTTTTGGTGAGTGGATAAACTAAATCGGTATTAGCCACAATAGCTGGTACGTTGCGTTTACGCAGCAGGTTAACCGTTTTATTTAAATCATCAAACCAGCGGTAGCCTTCATCATCCATAAATACCACACCGCTTACCTGCTCAATCAAATCATCCGTAATATCGCGTATCGACATCGTTTGGTGCCCTGCCGATTCAATATAGTGCGCTGAGTTTCTGGTGCCGAGGTAGGCCACAATGCCTTCCGTAACCTTTAGCTCCAGGTACTCCTTAGCCAACATACCCGAAGAAATAATTTTTTCGGGAGTAAGGTCATCCAGCCCCAATTTTTGAAAAGATTGTGCCAATTGTTGCGGACTACGCGAGGCATCGTTAGTAACAATATAGTAATCTTTGTTTTGCTCGCGCAGATAGTCGAACGTGTTTTTGATGCCCGGAACCAGGCCTTTATAATTTTTAATTACGCCAAACGAGTCGAAGAAGATAACCTTATAACGGTCAACAACGCTTTTAAAATCCAGGGTAGGTAGCATCAAAATGGGGATTTCAGTCGTAAATTACGGTTTTAATTCGAGTGCATCAAGTAATACATTAGCGTCAAAGTCGCGGTCTACCGATGGTAGGTAGATATCATAAGCTTCCTGCTGTAGTTTGTTAGCATACTGCTCGTGGAAAAAGTGCTTGCCATCCTTAATCACATAGTTAAGAATAAAAAAGCGGTAAGCTTCTTTCAGAAAACCGATTTCGTTAACGGTAAGTGGATTATGCTTGTGGTATTCCTGCAAAAAGATAATGAAGCGGTCTTCCATCATGGTGGTGATAAGATAACTAAACACCGTGCGGTCGCCGGCATTAGATACCACCCGGCTAAAGAAATAGAAATCCATCATTCGCGTACTCATCCTGAACCAGTCGTAATCCCAGCGTGAGTACAGCTCCATATCTTTGGTGACCGAAAAGTTGCCGATATTCCAGTCGATAAAAACCGGGATGGTTTCGAAGGTAGAGGCGCCATATTTGGCCCGGCCTTTCAGGTATTTTTCGCAATGATAGCGCAACTGGTCGGCATGGCTTCGGGTACCAAAGCGGCTTTCATCAGCAGCAAGCCGGTCGAGCAGACTGTTAATATCAGTACGCATTGTTTTTGACGACTTAGGCAGCACCTTGGCCGCGCGCGAACAGGCCTTATGGAATTTTGCCGTTTGCTGTGCAAATTGCCTGATATGGTCTTCGTCTAAGCGCCTTGGCAAACGTTCGAGAATGCGGGTAGGGTTGTAAAAAACTACCCAGGCTTCGTTGCCGCTTTGCCGATGACGGTAGATGTATACTCTGTTATTTTTAAGTAACGATTTTGCAAGCACATTCTCGTAAGGGTACAGCAGGTTATTAGACAGGCTGTGGATGATGCGATGGTCCTCTTTAAAATATTCGTATTTGCCAAAGCTCGAAAGCTTTGCAATGATGATGTCTCCGTCTTCGAAAGTTACCCTGAAAACAAAGTTAGTAGAAACGTTAGCGCTGATATCGTCAATGCTCTGAATTACCTTGGAAGCATCATAAGCTTCCCAGGCCTTACTCACAATCAGCTTGCTTAATTCGTGGTTCATAAAAGGCAGTTGCCTGTAATTGGTTAAATTATTTCAAAATATCTTTTCAGTTCCCAGTCGGTAACCCGGCTGTTAAACTGCCGCCATTCCCAAAAACGGGTGGCGGTAAAATGGTCTACGAAGGTATCGCCAAAAAGTTCGCGGGCTACAGCTGATTGGTTCATAGCGGTAGCAGCCTCGAATAAATTTTTAGGTAAAGTACCGTTTGATTTATCTAAATAACCATTGCCTCGCACCTGCCGTACATCCAGTGTTAGTTTATGTTTGATACCGTACAAGCCTGAGGCTAAGGATGCAGCAATGGCCAGATAGGGGTTGCTATCGGCACCGGGAATACGGGTTTCCAGTCGTGCCGATTTAGCGGAGTGATTGATGGCGCGTAAAGCCGCCGTACGGTTTTCGATGCCCCAAGTAATGGTGGTGGGCGCCCAGGCACCTTCTACCAAACGTTTATAACTGTTGATGGTGGGCGCATACATTGGCGTAATGAATGGTAAGCAATACATTTGACCAGCAATGTAATGCTTCATTAAATCGCTCATACTGTGTTCTGCATCAGCTATATAAAATAAATTACGGCTTTTGTCGGCACTCCATAAGCTCTGATGGATGTGGCCGCCACAACCCGGTAAATCTGCATTCCATTTAGCCATAAAAGAGGCCATGATGTCATGTTTAGAGGCAATTTCTTTTACCGCATTTTTAAACAAAACGGCTTTGTCTGCTGCGGCCAGTGCATGGTCGTGTATAATGGCGGCCTCGCAAACGCCCGGGCCGGTTTCGGTATGTAAGCCCTCCAAGGGGATGCCGAACTTTTCTAACAGGTTAACCAAATCCAGATAAAAATCACTTTGCTGCGATAACCGCAAAATGGAATAACCAAACATCCCCGGTGTAAGCGGTTCAATATTGGTAAACGACTTTTGCTGAAGGGACTTTGCCGTTTCACTAAAATTAAACCATTCAAATTCTTGCGCAAATTCCGGGTGGTAGCCCATTTCGGCGCACTCCGAAATTATTTTTTTAAGCAGTGTACGTGGGCAAGGCACTTGCTCGTTGCCTGTGCCGCTAAAGTCAGCCAGAAAAAAAGGGATATTATTTTGCCAGGGTATGTTGCGAAAGGTAGCCAAATCGATACGGCAATGCTTGTCGGGGTAACCGGTATGCCATCCGGTTACAGCAACATTATCATAGGCCTGGTCGGCACTATCCCAGCCAAAAGCCACATCGCAAAAACCGTAACCATCTTGCAAACCACCCTCAAATTTTTGCCTGTGGATAAGTTTACCGCGCAAAATACCGTCAATATCGGCAAAGGCAAATTTGATATGATGACTGTTATTTTGCTTTAGGTAACCGGTTATTTGCTGTGCATCCATAGGCTGTATTTGGTATTACAAGAGCCGTGCAAGTTAGGCAAAGAACGATTAATATTGAAAAAAGATATATTCCTGATTTGGAGCTGGATTTTTGAGTTCGTTAAAAGAAGGATGTCGTAGTTAAACACAAATATCTCTCCTGTTAGAGTTTATGCTCGCAATCCACGAATTTCATGACACGCGTATTATCAAATGACTATTTATTTGAAGATTTAATTTAACCGAAAGTGCTTGCATAAATTGCCGCGAATTGTTTGTAACATTTTTACGTGTGTTGAAGTATACGTTAAGTATAAATTTTATATTTGTGATGTGCCAGCGCTAATTAAACGGTTGATAACCTGCCTATCACTTTTGCTAAGTTTAACTATTAGTTATTCTGCTGTTCCGCTGGTTAAGCATGGGGCTCCGGCACAACCGTCTTCAACACTCACCAATTCTGATTACGAAAAATTAGTTAAGCAGTACCGTTACTCTAAACCCGACTCTGCTGTATTTTTTGCTAAAATGGGTTTGGCAGAAGCCAAACAGAAAAGAGATTACAAGGGTCAGGCTATGATGCTCAATCAATTGGGTATGATTGATGATAACCTGGGTGACTTTGATGCCTCTAAGCTGAAATACAACCAAGCACTTGCACTGTACCGCCGTATCAACAACCCGGTTGGCGAGGCAGCGGTTATCATTCGCTTAGGAGTGGTTGAGTTGCGTAAAGGTAATTATGATAAAGCTATCGGCTTTTTCATCCAATCGCTCAAAGTTGCCGAACGTTCCAGAAATACTGCCGGTCGTATGGAAGCCTATCTTACTTTAGGTGAAGGCTATATGGGGCAGCGTAAATTCGATATGGCCTTATTTTATTTGCACAAAGCCGAAAAAATCAATAACACTATTCCGTTTTCTAATTTATCGCTCAATATCTACAACAACTTTGGTGTGGTTTACCGCGAAATGGGAATGCCGCAACAGGCTAAAGCCTACTTGGAAAAAGGTATTATGCTGAGCGGTGAGACACAATACCAAGGTCTGAATATTACGCTGACCAACAACCTGGCTAAGGTTTATAACAAAGAGGGTGACAAGGCAAAATCCATAAGCTTGCAAAAAGCCGCGCTGGAAAAGGCACGTGCCATAAAAAACTACCTGCGCGAACTGCAAACCTTAACCGGTTTGGCTGATACCTATGGTGCCAGCGATGCCGAAAAGGCCTTGTTTTATTTCAACCAGGCACTGGCGTTAGTGCGCGAGAAAGGTGCCCGTAAACAGGAGATAGAAATTTTGAGCCGTTTGGCAGACTTGTATAAGTATCAGCATAATTATGAACTTGCCTTAAAATTACGTGAGGAGCAAAATACTTTAGCCGACAGCCTTTATTATAAAGCGATGGCTAAGCAGGTTACCGGCTTGCAAACCGAGTACCAGTTGTATAAATCAAAAGCTCAGGTTAGAGAGCTGGATATTTTGTACAAGCAGCAACGCTTGCAGCGCAATGTATACATTGCGCTGGCAGTAAGCAGTTTAGCCATTATGCTGGTGGTTGGTTATTACTTCAACCGCACCCGCAATCTAAATAAGCTGTTAAATACAGCCAACTCGAACCTAAAAGAATCCAACCAGGTGAAGGACAAGTTATTCTCAGTGCTGGCTCACGATTTAAGGGCACCACTGGCTTCGGTGATAGATTTATTGTTTTTGCTCGATGATGACGATATCAACGGCGAAGAAAAAACAATGCTGATTAAAAGGTTGACCTCGGCCAGTAACATCACCCTCGAAACCTTAAACATGTTATTGAAATGGGGTGAAATGCAACTCAAAGGCATTCGATTAAATAGCCTTATTGTTCAGCCTGCACCTATTATTGAGCGTACCATAAACCTGCTGGCCGAGACTGCCGAAAAGAAGAAAATTCAATTAGTTAGCCGGGTAACCGATAAACTGACGATGCTGGTTGACCCCAATCACTTCGAATTCGTGATCCGTAACATTACCGCCAATGCTGTTAAATTTACGCCTACCGGTGGTTGGGTACATATTGATGCCGTTGCTGATGTGGAGCGTAATCAAATTACTTTTTCGGTGCAAGACAATGGCATCGGCATCAGCGCCGACCGCCTGCCTTATGTGTTCGATATTAGCAGTACCAGTACTAAAGGTACTAATAACGAAACCGGAACAAGTTTAGGACTCGTTATTTGCCGGGAGTTTATCGAGGTGAACCAAGGCAAAATATGGGTAGAGAGCGTTAATGGGCAGGGGACAACCTTCTTTTTCTCTCTGCCGATGTTTCAGGGAGCGGCTATTAAAAAGTCGGTTTCAACGCCCGCCCCCCGAAAATCAACGCGTTTGTTGCGTAAGCAAAAATCTTAACGATATTTATTCAGCCATAACTACCTGCGCGGTATTCCGGCTAATTTGCTCCAGCAACACCTGTTTGCCTTCAATGAGCTGATTGAGTAATTCGTTGCTGTAATGTCTCAAGGTCAATAAATATAATTGCTGGTTATATTTGAGGTTAAAGATAGGTTTCAGGAGGTTAAGCAGCTTCTCAAATTTCTCGTCGTCGCGGTCAAAGCAAAGTGATAAACTCAAGGCCGAAGTTTGTACCATATTTATTTTTATCTTGTTGGAAGCGAAAAGCTGGTAAACCTCGCTCAGGTGTTTCTCTGAGATAAAAGAATAATCTTTAGCCGATATGGATAGCAGCACCTGGTTATGTTTCACAATCATCACTGCTTTGGTAAAAGTCGGTTTGCCATCCGTGCTGATAATGGTACCCGGTGCATCGGGATCGTTAAACGATTTTACCAGTAAGGGTATGCCGGCATTCTGTAAAGGTTTGATGGTTTTGGGATGGATGACGGTAGCACCGTAATACGTCATCTCAATGGCTTCGGTGTAGGATAACTCATCAAACTTAACGGTGTCCTCAAAGTATTTGGGGTCAGCATTGAGCACGCCCGGCACGTCTTTCCAGGTAGTTACTGATTGCGCATGCAGGCATGATGCAAATATGGATGCGGTATAATCCGAACCCTCGCGGCCTAAGGTGGTGGTGAAGTTTTCGGATGTGCCGCCCAAAAAGCCTTGAGTTACGATGATGTTCTTATCAAGCATAGCCGGGATATCTTTTTGAATCGCAGCGCAGGTTTTATCCCAATCCACCAAACCTTCGCGGTAGGTATTGTCGGTATGAATATACCCACGAACATCCAGCCAACGGCTGTTGATTTGCTGTTGATTTAAATAGGCGTTCACTATACGGGTCGACAGTAGTTCGCCTACCGATACCAATTGGTCGTAGATAAAATCGTAGCTATCCTGGGGTTCATCTTCCAACATCCAGTCAATCTCTACAAAGGTATTAGCAATCTCATCAAACACAGCATCATGGTCGTCAAACAATTGGTGCATAACGCCGTAATGGTACTGCTTAATATCTTCGTAAAGCGCATGAGCATCATCGGCGCCGTTGTAATAAGCTTTGGCTAACGCTTCTAAAGCGTTAGTGGTTTTACCCATAGCTGATACCACAATCAACAACTGTTCGCCGGTGTAGCGCTTTACAATTTGTGCCAGGTTGGTAACGCCGGCTGCATCTTTAACTGATGCACCTCCAAATTTAAATACGAGCATCTATCTTATAAATATCGGGCAACAACCGTATTGGGTTGCAATAGTGTTTTAATTTGTGCGTACGGAATGTCGAGCACGGTCTGACCTGCAGCGTAGGGCTTAATTTCGGTTTGATTGTACAAAAATTTGAGGCCCAACGGCGTAATCAAAAAGTTCTGGTTCAGCGCAAATTTACCTCCTTTAAAAAAGTAGTCGCGCGACAGTGGGGTAGTGGCATCCAGGTTTTCCTGTTTCCTGAAAATCTTTTCGCCAATGGCCGTCATTTCAGCTTCGTATCCCGGCTTTAAAATATCGCTCAATAAAATCTTTTTGTTTTGCTTTACGTTCCAGTTCACGTAGCGAATTCTGGTATCGCCATGTGCGCCGCCGGTATATTGGTAGCCATTAAATTCCAACCCTACCAGGCTCGAATCCTGGCGAATAATGTTGACCTTGCCATCCAGTTCAAAATTACCTTTCCAGTCCGGGCGGCTCTTTTTAAAATCTTTGTAATCCTGCATAAACTGCCAGCTCAGGCGCTGTAGTCCTGCGATGCCTTTCTGGCGGTCAATCAATGTAGCCAAGCCGGTCACAATAGTATCGTTTAACACCACCTGATTTTCAAATGCGGGGTATTTGAATTTTACAGTCGTACAAGCGCTGTCGGGTTTACCGGCACAATCATCAGCTTTGGTGTTGATGTTTTTAAATTGATAGGTGAGGGTATCTGCATATACGTTTCCCTCCTCAATTTTGGGTTTGGTATTCCAGCAAGCTTGTGAGCTCCATGCTAATATTCCTAAAGCAGCTAAGTGGTAAATTTTCATGACTTAAAATCTATGATTTGTTCGGTAGAAAGTGATGCATTTAACCAGCCGGCTTCCAAACCGGCTTCGTACTTTTTATAAAAATTAATGGCGGGCTCATTCCAATCCAACACCTGCCACGACATGCCGTTAAAACCTAATTCTCGTGCCTCTTGCACTATCCGGTTAAATAAAAGTTTGCCAATGCCTTGGCCACGCATGGCTTCGGTAACAATTAAATCTTCCAGGTAAAGGCGGCTGCCTTTCCAGGTAGAGTAGCGCACATAGTAGAGTGCAAAGCCTGCAATAAAGCCGTCCGTCTCGGCAACAAAGGCTTTCCAAACCGGCTGATTACCAAAACCCGCATCTTCAAAATGCTGCAAATCGACGGTGACTTCTTGCGGTGCTCGTTCGTACAGGGCCAGCTCGTTGATGAGTTCTAACAGGCGGGGGCAGTCTTCGCGGCGGGCTACTCTGAGTTGTACCTGCATGGCTTAGTTGTTTTTCCAGTGTTTAATTACCCGGTCGCCAAATATGGTGCTGCCCAGTCTAACCATGGTGCTGCCTTGCTCAACAGCAATCTTATAATCGCCCGACATGCCCATCGATAAGGTATTGAAACTATCCTCTTTACGGAAAAAGCTTTGCGTTATCCCGTCAAAAAAAGTATCTAACTCGTAAAACTCTTCTTTAATTTGTTTTTCGCTGTCGGTATTGGTGGCAATGCCCATCAACCCGCGGATACGCACATTTTTAAGCGCGGCAAACTCGTCCGACCGCAACAGTTCAATCACCTCGTCAAAACCTAATCCATATTTGGTTTCTTCATCGGCTATGTACACCTGCAACAGGCAGTCAATCACGCGCTTATTTTTTTCGCCCTGTTTGTTGATTTCCTGAAGCAGTTTCAGGCTGTCAACTGAATGTATCAGGCTAATAAACGGGGCAATATATTTTACCTTATTGGTTTGTAAATGTCCAACCAGGTGCCACTCTATATCTTTAGGCAGTTGTTCATATTTCTCTACCAGTTCCTGCACTTGGTTTTCGCCAAATATGCGCTGACCTGCTTGGTAGGCTTCTTCAATATCGCTGGCTGGTTTGGTTTTAGATACCGCTACCAGCGTTACGTTTACGGCGTCCAGCTCGTTTTTCAAGCTTTTTATGTTATCGCTAATGCTCATTTATTACGTAAATTTGCCTCTCATGAGGAAACCGCTAAATTACAGAAAGCACATTTATTACATCTTGTTTTTTTTAGCGACGATTTTTTTATGTTCCTGCAAGAGCGATAAGTCCAATGGCATTTTAAGCCATGAGCAGATGGAGCACGTATTAGCCGATATCCACGTGGTAGATGGCAGCCTGGCCGACAAAATGATGGTGCCCGATACGATGTTTAAATACGGTAACGCGCAGTACGCGCAAATATTTAAGCAGCACAACATTGATAGCGGCGATTTTAAAAAGAGTTTTAAATATTACACTAATAGGCCCGATGAGCTTTTTGAAATTTATGATAAGGTAATTGTCGATATCAAAGTACGTGTAGACTCGGCTACCAAAGTGCGGGAAAAACGCCAGAAAGTTGAGCTTGCCCGGCAGATGAAAGAAAATGAGCGCATAGCCAAACGGGCAGCCGATTCGATAGCCCTTTTAAACAAAGCCAAAGCCGATTCGTTGAAGAAAAAGACGGAAAAGAAAAAGGCCGCAGGCAAAACTAAATTACGTAAGGATAAGAATGTTATACCCCGAAAATAGTGCTGATAAACTTGGCTTTAACGAAGTTAAGGAGTTAATTAAAGCACACTGCCTGAGCACCATGGGCCAGCAAATGGTGAGCAAAATTCAGGTGATGAATAATTACGACCAGATACATAAGTTTCTGAGTCAGGCCCACGAATTTAAAAACATATTACAGAATGATGCGGCGCTGCCCATCAACCATTTTTTCGATATTAAAACGCTGGCTAACAAGGTGCGCATTGAAGGCACTTTTTTAACCGAGGAGGAATTTTTCCAGGTACAGGCATCGCTGGCTACGGTGTTTGCCGTAATTGGCTATTTTAACGATCGGGAGGGACAGTACCCAAACCTTGAAGCCTTGTTTGAGCATTTGCCTATCGAAAAAAGCATCATCAAAAAAATTGATATGGTGCTGGATGCCAAAGGTAAAATTCGCCCTAACGCATCGCGCGAATTGCAGGAGATTACATCCGGCATTGCCAAAGCCGAGCAGGAAGCCCGCCGCAAAATTGACCATATTTTTAAAAGCGCATCCTCCAACGGATGGACGGCTGATGGTACTTTGACCATTCGCGACGGTCGTTTGTGTATCCCACTGTTGGCCGAAAACAAACGCAAGCTTAAAGGTTTCATCCATGACGAATCTGCCACCGGGCAAACCGTGTACATGGAACCCGAGGAAGTTTTTACACTCAACAATCGTATACGCGACCTGGAATTTGAACGTCGCCGAGAGATTGTCAAAATACTCACGCAGTTGACCGATGAGTTGCGGCCTTATGTTCCGCTGCTGCTTTCGTACCATAGTTTGCTTACCAAACTCGATTTTGTGCGGGCTAAGTCACTTTTTGCTATTGATATTGAGGCCGAAATGCCGTCAGTGGTTAACGAGGCTAGGTTGCGGTTGATTAATGCCCGTCACCCGTTGCTGTTTTTAAGCTTTAAGAAAGAACAAAAAACAGTGGTACCACTCAATGTACAGATTGATGAAAGTGTGCGTATCATCACCGTATCGGGCCCCAATGCCGGTGGTAAATCGGTTTGTATGAAAACCGTTGGCTTGTTGCAAATGATGACCCAGGCCGGCCTACTTATCCCGGTAGATGAAAGCAGTACGGTTGGAGTTTTTAAGCAGTTGTTTGTTGATATCGGTGACGACCAGTCGATTGAAAGCGATTTGAGTACCTACAGTGCGCATCTCTCCAAAATGAAGCATTTTGTGGAAATGGCTAATGGCAAAACCATGATTTTAATTGACGAGTTTGGTACAGGTACCGACCCTCAATTTGGTGGCCCCATTGCCGAGGCCGTACTGGAGTCGCTCAATCAAAAAAAGGTGAGGGGTATGGTTACCACCCACTATTCTAACCTCAAAATATTTTCGAGCGACACGGAAGGCATCGAGAACGCCTCGATGCTGTTTGATAATGTGCACATGAAGCCATTGTACCAGCTGGAAGTCGGTAAGCCGGGCAGCTCTTATGCATTTGAGATTGCCCAAAAAATCGGCTTACCACCTCAGGTGCTTAACCTGGCTAAAAACAAGATTGGCACCAGCCAAAAAAAGGTAGATACGCTGTTAGTAGATTTAGAACGAGAAAAGAAAGAGATTTACGACACCAAAGTTAAGCTCGACCGCCGGCAAAAACGGGTGAACGATTTGCTGGCCGAAAACGAAAAGCTTAAGGCATATTTAGAAGAAAACCAGAGAGCCCTGATACGGGACGCTAAACAGCAGGCAAAGGATATTATTGTTAACGCCAACAAACTGGTGGAGAACACTATTGCCGAAATTAAAAACGTACAGGCCGACAAAGAAAAAACCCGAGCCCTGCGCGAAAACCTGACCCGTGAAGCGCAAAAAAATACGGTCAAACCTGTTGTCGCTGCTAAACCTGCTACGGATGACGAATTAAAGGTTGGAGACTGGGTGAAGCTGACCGACTCGGATACTACCGGGCAGATTATGGAAATAGCTAAGGATAATATCATTATTGCTATCGGCGACTTGCGTACGGTAGCTAAACGTAAGCGTGTACAAAAGGTGACCCGTAAAGAGGTACCCAAAGAGATACGACGGAGTGCCAGCGCGGCATCTACCGGTGACATGGCCAGCTTTAGCCCGGAGATAGACGTGAGAGGTATGCGTGGCGAAGATGCGTTGCATGCCATCGAAAAACTGTTAGACCGTGCTATTATGATGAGTTTTGGCTCGCTTAAAGTGATACATGGAAAAGGTGATGGCATACTGCGCAAGCTTATCCGTGGTTATCTTAAAAAGTACGACCAGGTAAGTCATATGGAAGATGAGCATGCTGACAGGGGCGGAGACGGTATAACTTACGTATATTTAAAATAGCTTTTAGTTTACATACGTTTGTTTTCGATGAGCGTATTTAATACTGGAAAGACTCACGAATTTCCGTTTCTGGTAATGCAATTGCGGTGATACAAACGAAGTTATTAACAGTTTGAAATTTTTTCCACAAATATTACAAAAGGTGTTGCGGTATTAAAATTTGTTTATATTTATGCAATCAAACTAATACAACACTTTTAAACACATGGGAGATTTCGAAAACAGAGAGCGGGATGAGGTATTCTCGAAGAAAGTAAGGGCTGGTAAAAGAACTTATTTTTTTGATGTAAAAGCAACACGTTCAAACGACTATTACATCACAATTACTGAGAGCAAGAAGCGTTTGGAAGATGGTGTGTTTGTAAAGCACAAAATTTTTCTTTACAAAGAAGATTTTGAAAAATTTGCCGAAGGTTTGAAAGACACGGTTGATTATATCAAAGCTAATCAGGAAGTGGTTGAGAAACGCTACGAGTATAGCGAGTTAAACGAAATTACTAAAGCTGCCGGTGTAACCGGTGCAACCGAAGAGGATTTTACATTTTAAAATACTAACATAAACTTAAATTTAAGGGGCACTTATGGTAGTGCCCTTTTTCGTTTTTATGCTATTTCTTCTCAGACTGGTTGGTTTACATTAAGATTTTTACCTGTATAAAAAAAGCCGCTTTAATTATCTTAAAGCGGCTTCCCAAATTATTTTCAATATCATTTAGTAGTTAATCACCTGTTCTTCCAGTTGCTCCGGCATCTCGCGCCACTCATAACGCTGGTTGCGTAATTGCGGTTCGAAACCTGCTTCGCGGATAGAATTTTGGATGCCTTGCGCAGTAAAGCGGTGAGGAGCTCCCGCGGCTGATACCACGTTTTCTTCAATCATGATAGAGCCAAAGTCGTTGGCACCGGCATGCAAGCAAAGCTGCGCTACCTGTTTACCTACGGTTAACCACGACGCCTGAATGTTTTTCACGTTAGGCAGCATAATACGGCTCAGCGCAATCATGCGCAGGTATTCATCACCGGTCACATTATTGGTAATACCGCGCACTTTTCTTAAAAGTGTACCGTCATCTTGGAACGGCCACGGAATAAAGGCGGTAAAGCCATAATGCCCTTCCGGTTTTTCAGATTGTACTTGTCGTATCCAAACCAAGTGCTCAAAACGCTCCTCAATAGTTTCTACGTGGCCAAACATCATGGTTGCTGATGTTGGCAGGTTTATTTTGTGCGCTGCACGCATCACGTCCAGCCATTCCTGGCCACCACATTTACCTTTCGAAATTAGGCGGCGTACACGGTCGTTTAATATTTCGGCCCCTGCACCCGGTAGAGAATCCAGACCGGCTTCTTTCAAAGCGGTCAGTACATCAATATGGCTCATACCCTCTAACTTGGACACATGGGCAATTTCGGGCGGACCAAGCGAGTGGAGTTTTAAAGTTGGGTAAAGCTCTTTAAGTTGCTTAAATAAGTCGGCATAAAAAGCCAAGCCCAAATCGGGATGGTGGCCGCCTTGCAATAATAACTGGTCGCCGCCGTAGCGGAAAGTTTCTTCTATCTTTTGCTTGTAGGTTTCAATATCAGTGATATAGCTGTCCGCATGCCCCGGGCGGCGGAAGAAGTTACAAAACTTACAATTAGCAATACAAACGTTAGTGGTGTTTACGTTACGGTCAATTTGCCAGGTAACCTTGCCATGCGGAACTTGTATTTTACGAAGTTCGTTGGCGGTATACATCAGCTCGGCGGTAGAGGCGTTGTGGTATAAATAAACGCCTTCCTCCATGCTCAAAAAATCGAACTGAAGCGCACGTTGCAGTAAATCGGCAGTGTTCATATACAAAGATACGGGCATTAAGCCATAAAGGCAATTTATCTATTTAAAGGCAGGCAATATGATATGGCAGTGATAGTTATTTACTGTTCTTCAATATTTAAAATTCGGCCACCTTGCAGAGTAATTATCTTGTCAATACTTTCCGGCAACTCATTGATGTAATGCGTTACATAAATCAAAGTTATTCCGGTCTGTCTCACAATGGCATCAATTAATTGGTTGAAATGGACCCGCTGTTGTTTATCCAGCCCCTGGCAAGGTTCATCCAGGATTAACAAATCGGGCGATTTAATAAGTGCACGAGCCAGCAAGCAAAGCCTTTGCGCACTGGCCGGCATATTTTTGAGCCGTTGCCTGGCATATTGTTCAATTTGTAAGGCTTTGAGCCAATCCATTGCTTTGGCAGCTTTAGCTGGCTGACTTGGCCTGAACAAGCCTTGGGTATCATAATACCCCGACTCAACTACTTGCAGTGCCGATTGGTCTGTCGGAAAATATTGGTAAAACTCGGGAGAAAGA
>CAXYKR010000469.1:0-16023 GCA_964277815.1 uncultured Mucilaginibacter sp.
TATAATAAACCGGCACCGGTTAACTGGCAGCCTACACTTTATTACGAAGATAAAATTCCGTTCGGCACTTACGTGTTGTACCAGCAGTTAGAAAATCTGTACCCGGGCAGCGCCAAGGCACAAACTAATGCCCCGCTGTATAATGTGCTGCATCAAACCGATGTAAAAGGCAACTATTTCATCATTGCAAAAACCATCGATTTAAGCAAGAGCGATGTAAACGAACTTTTTAAATTTATCAGGGCAGGTAACCACGTGTTTATGACCGCCTTTGATTGGAAAGGCAAGTTACCTGATACGCTCAAAATTAAAACGCAGGCCGAATTTGAAAAGAATAGTACGCCCATCAACTTTGTTAATCCTCAGCTTAAACGCTCAAAAAATTACCGCTTCCAGCGCGATTTAACCAGTCAGTATTTTAGCCGCTTTGATACAGCCAAGGCCGTAGTATTGGGCGATAATACCTTGGGGCACGCCAATTATTTGCAGTATGCCATAGGCAAAGGGCAATTGTACATCAGCGCCAACCCGCAACTGTTTACTAATTACAGCTTGTTAACTCCGGACGGCGCAGAGTACGCATCCAAAGCGCTATCCTACTTACCGTCTGGAGCAAACCTTTATTGGGACCATTATCAAAATAACGATATCCCCGAAGACCAGTCGCCCTTGCGGGTCATATTTGCCCACGACAGTTTACGCTGGGCTTACTATCTTATCCTGTTAACTGCGCTTCTTTATCTTGCTTACGAGGTTAAACGCAGGCAACGTATCATCCCGGTTATCGAACCGCTAAAAAACAACACGCTTGATTTTGTGACCGTGGTTGGCCAGGTGTATTATGAGCAGCGCGACAACAGCAATATTGCGCATAAAAAAATCACATACCTACTCGAACATTGGCGCACCCGGTACTATCTTAAAACCAATAAACTCGATAAAGAATTTATGGAGTCGCTCGCCAGAAAAACAGGTTTAGAGCCCCAATTTATCAAAGAATTGATTAACCTGATTAATTATACCCAGGTGCAGCAAAAAGTAACCGACCAGGAACTTATTGCACTGAATAACGCTATCGAAAAATTTTATTCCCTATCCGGTAAATAAATGGAAGAAGAAATATTTGAACAACGAACCGATTTGAGCAAACTTAGCCAAGCGGTTGAATTGATGAAAACAATTATTGGCCAAATTGTGGTTGGCCAGCAGGAAACCGTGGAGTTATTGATTGCCGGTATACTGGCCGACGGACATTTACTGATAGAAGGTGTGCCGGGTGTAGCCAAAACGTTATCCGCTAAATTGATAGCCCGTGCTATTGATGCTCAATATTCCCGTATACAGTTTACGCCCGATTTGATGCCATCAGACGTGATTGGCACGGCTGTGTTTAATCCTAAAACTACTGAGTTTGAGTTTAAGCAAGGCCCTGTGTTTGGCAACATTATTTTGATTGATGAGGTAAACCGGGCCCCTGCCAAAACGCAGGCCGCCTTGTTTGAGGTGATGGAAGAGCGGCAGGTAACTATAGACGGTACCCGCTATCCGTTACAAGAACCCTTTGTAATTTTAGCTACTCAAAACCCGGTAGAACAGGAAGGCACGTACCGCCTGCCCGAAGCTCAATTAGACCGCTTTTTATTTAAGATAGAGGTAAAGTACCCTACGCTGGAAGACGAGATTGCTATACTAACCCGTCAACATCAGCACAAAACCGCCGATCAGTTAAACGATATTAAACCGGTGCTCTCTGCGCAGGATATCATCAGTATCCGCAAACAGGTACGCGAGTTATATGTGGAGCCTAAAATACTGGAATTTGTGGCCAAAATCGTACATGAGAGCCGTAACAGTAAATCGCTTTACCTGGGTGCATCACCACGGGCATCTTTAGCCATTATTAATGGCGCCAAGGCACTGGCTGCCATGAAGGGCCGCGACTTTGTAACGCCCGAAGATGTAATATGGATAGCGCCTGCCGTATTGCGCCACCGCATTATGCTTACCCCTGATAAGGAGATGGAAGGCGTTACGCCGGATGAAGTTATAGCTCAAATTGTTCAAAAAATTGAAATACCACGTTAATTGAAAAAGCTGCTCAGCCTGTTTTATACCAACCTTTTTTTAACCAACCGCCTTTGGGCTGCACTAATAAGCTGTATAATCTGCTTCATCTTCAGCTTCTTTTTTGAGTGGCTTGGTGTGGTACCTTATGTGTTTTTGGGTGTATGTGTAATACTGATACTTACTGATACGCTCCTGCTCTACCGCACTACCAACGGTGTATTTGCGCGCCGCCAAGCACCAGAGCGGCTGAGTAACGGCGACGATAATGAGCTGAGCATCTATATTGAAAATTTTTATCCTTTTGCTATACAAGCTGGCGTAATTGACGAGATACCACACCAGTTTCAAAAACGTGATGTTTGGTTTAGTACGCATTTAAAATCCCATCAGCACAAAGTACTCAGCTACATTTTAAAGCCTCTAAAACGCGGCGAGTATGACTTTGGCTTAATCAGGGTATTCGTACGTACGCCGCTTGGCTTATTGAGCAGGCGTTATAACTTTAAAGAAGAAGAGGTATTGCCGGTTTACCCCTCATTTTTGCAAATGCGCCGTTTTGAGTTGATGGCCATTTCTAACCGGTTGAACGAGATAGGCATCAAAAAGATAAGGCGCTTAGGCAATAGTACCGAGTTTGAGCAAATCAAAAATTATGTTCCCGGCGATGATTACCGTGCCATTAACTGGAAAGCTTCCGCACGGCACGGCAGCCTGATGACCAATGCCTACACCGATGAGAAATCGCAGCAGGTTTATTGCATTGTAGATAAATCGAGGGTGATGAAGATGCCTTTTGAAGGCTTGAGCCTGCTCGACTATGCCATCAACGCCAGCCTGGTACTCTCAAACGTTGCGCTGCTTAAAGAAGATAAAGCGGGCCTAATAACCGTTGCCGAAAAAATTGGCGCTGTTGTACCAGCCGAGCGCAAGCCTGCCCACATTAACAAAATACTGGAGGTACTGTATAAAGAAAAAACCCGCTACTTGGAAACCAACATGGAAATGTTGTATACCACCGTACGGCGAGTGATGAAACAGCGGAGCCTGGTGGTATTTTTTACTAATTATGAAAGCTTGTCGTCGTTACAACGACACCTGCCCTTTTTAAAAAAGATAGCCGGTTTTCACCTGTTATTGGTGGTGTTTTTTGAAAATACTGAGTTAAGAAACCTAAGCCAGCAACCCGCAGCCGACGTGGAAGGCATCTATGTTAAAACAATAGCCGAAAAGTTTGCGTACGATAAAAAGCTGATTGTAAAAGAGCTGGCCAAGCATGGCATACAATCCATTTTAACATCGCCACAAAATTTAACAGTGAGTACGGTAAACCGTTATTTAGAATTAAAGGCAAGACAAAAAATATAATTTGCCTTACCTTGCCTGCAAAGTGTAAATACTTTGAATATAGATGGGTGTATTTATGTGGTGGTACAGCTTAAAATGCATTAAGCCAACTCGTTTTTGTTAGGACATCAAACTTACAAACAACTCCGGACCTTTGATTATCACCCATTCAAATATCCTGGTCTGCAACTGTCTCTTCACTTGGGTAATTTGTTTCATAATGCTGACATCATTGCAAATGATATGCCTCGCGGTGAGTATTTAATATTTAATGCAAAAAAAAATCAGATTATGTTGAAAACTGTCATTTGTTAATCATTTGATTAACTTAAATCAAATTAAACAACGATTTTGCGTACAAAGACAGTTTTAAAAACAAGAAACCCTGTCTAAAAAATCAGACAGGGTTTCTACAGTGTATATTATTTTGATATGGCTGTTGATTACATCATACCGCCCATGCCACCCATTGGAGGGGCACCTGCGCCAGCTTTTTCTTCTTCCGGGTCGTCGGCTAACACACACTCGGTGGTTAACAACATTGACGAGATAGAAGCTGCGTTTTCTAAAGCTACACGAGAAACTTTAGTTGGATCAATAACACCGGCACCAATCAGGTTTTCGTAACGGTCGGCACGTGCGTTGTAACCGAAGTCTGCACTACCTTCTTTTACTTTTTGCACTACGATTGAACCTTCGATACCTGCGTTTTCGCAGATTTGACGTAACGGCTCTTCGATAGCGCGTTTGATGATTTGGATACCAGTTTTTTCGTCTTCGTTAGCACCTTGCAAATCGCCTAAGGCAGCAACGGCACGGATGAAGGCTACACCACCACCAGCAACGATACCTTCTTCAACGGCAGCGCGGGTTGCGTGTAAAGCGTCATCAACACGGTCTTTTTTCTCTTTCATTTCAACTTCGGTAGCTGCACCTACATATAATACAGCCACACCGCCTGATAACTTAGCTAAACGCTCTTGCAGTTTTTCTTTATCGTAATCAGATGTAGTAGTTTCAATCTGAGCTTTGATTTGGTTAACGCGGGCTTTAATGCCTTCTGCATCACCGAAACCATTAATCACAGTAGTGTTATCTTTGTCGATAACTACTTTCTCAGCAGTACCTAAGTAGCTTAGGTCAGCGTTTTCTAATTTGTAACCACGCTCTTCAGAAATTACAGTACCACCAGTTAAGATAGCAATGTCTTCCAGCATAGCTTTACGACGGTCGCCAAAGCCAGGTGCTTTAACAGCAGCAACTTTCAGCGAGCCACGAATCTTGTTAACTACCAAAGTAGCTAAAGCTTCGCCGTCTAAATCTTCAGAAATGATAACTAAAGGTTTGCCGGTTTGTACTTGTTTTTCCAGGATTGGAAGCAATTCCTTCATCGAAGAAATCTTTTTGTCGTAAATCAGGATATAAGGGTTATCCAGTTCTGCTTCCATTTTATCAGCGTTGGTTACGAAGTACGGAGAAAGGTAACCACGGTCAAACTGCATACCCTCTACAGTTTTAACTTCGGTTTCAGTACCTTTGGCTTCTTCAACAGTAATTACACCGTCTTTACCTACTTTGCCCATCGCGTCAGCAATCAGGGTACCGATTACTTCGTCGTTGTTAGCAGAGATAGTAGCAACTTGTTTAATTTTGTTGTTGTCTTCGCCAACAGTTTGAGATTGCTCTTTTAAGTTAGCAACAACTGCAGCAACGGCTTTGTCAATACCGCGTTTCAAATCCATTGGATTTGCACCGGCAGCAACGTTTTTAATACCAGCAGTGACAATAGCTTGTGCTAAAACGGTAGCCGTAGTAGTACCATCACCTGCAATATCAGCAGTTTTTGATGCTACTTCTTTCACCATTTGTGCACCCATGTTTTCTAAAGAATCTTTCAGTTCGATTTCTTTAGCTACGGTTACACCGTCTTTAGTAATTGCAGGAGAACCAAATTTTTTGTCGATAATTACGTTACGACCTTTTGGACCTAAGGTTACTTTAACTGCATTAGCCAAAATATCCACACCACGTTTCAGAGCATCGCGTGCTTCAACGTTGTATTTAACTTGTTTTGCCATAATTTCTTTAATAAATGTTTTTGTTAATGGTAGAAATGATTGAATGACGGCTTTATGCAACTATCATTCAGTCTTTCGGGCATTTTAATTATAATATTCCGTATATGTCTGTTTCGCGCATCATCAGATACTCTTTACCATCAATGGTAATTTCGGTACCACCGTATTTGCTGTATAAAACTTTGTCACCTACTTTAACAGTCATAGGCTCATCTTTTTTACCGTCACCAACAGCTACTACAGTTCCTTGTTGAGGTTTTTCTTTAGCAGTATCCGGAATGAAGATACCAGACGCAGTCTTTTCTTCGGCAGGAGCAGCTTCTACTACTACTCTGTCGCCAATAGGTTTAATGTTTAATGACATAATTATAATTGTTATACTTAATTGTATGTTTTGCTTGCTTTTGAACATGAATTATGCCAAGCCGGTAACGGGTTACCAATTGGCATAACTAACTGTTGTATTGTCAGTATTGAACGAATGGGTTTAAATTAAGCGGGACAGATTTACCTTACACCAACATGACAATGCCAGGATGACAGGCGCTGTAAAACTAAAAAAGGCTTCGGAGATTCCGAAGCCTTTTCGCATTAACTTATTGTTATTTATTTTTTGGTGCTGTCTGCTGGTTTAGCAGGCAAAGATAATGGTGTTGATGATGTACCTACCGGGCCGGTTGGTTTAGATGCTTTCTGGATTTGGTCGCGGTAATCAGAACCTGATGCCGTGTTACTACCTTTTAAAGCTACGTTGATAGCTAATGAAAGCACCATTAAAGTGATAGCTAAAATCCAGGTACCTTTCTCAAGGATATCACCGGTTTTTTGCACACCCAGTAATTGTGATGAGCTCGAAAAATTCGAAGACAAGCCGCCACCTTTAGGGTTCTGGATTAATACAATTACTCCTAAAAGTATGCAAACCAGGATAGCAAGAATGATTAATACTAAGTACATTTTATGCGTTAATTTATTTTCTTTTGTAAAATTTCAATCTGGTTGGCAAAGTAACGCCTTTTTTCCGGATTTTTCAAGATTAATATTTTATAAGCAGCTATGGCTTTGGAATATAACATCTGGTCGGCATAAATGCGGGCCAGCGTTTCGGTAATCATCTCGTCCTGGTCTTCGCTGCTTTGGCGCGCTTTGTTTTCGTTATCCAGTTTATCACCGGTTGGCGGCTTAATCTGTGGATCTTCCTGCAAAAAACGCTCTAAAATCTGGTCTTCTTTTTTACGCTCTTCGGGCTGCACCTCGGCAACAGGTTCTGTTTTTTCTTCAGCGGGAGCTACAATAGGCTTTTTAATAATGTAAGGTTGATAAGTAGCGCTGTGCTTGCTGCGGGTTTTATCCAGCCACCATAAAAAGCTGTATGGCATTTTATCGTCGTGGTAACGGGTTACCTGCCCTTCATCAGTGTTAGCTGCCAGGGCTTCTTCCTGCACCTCAGGCTCTGGTTCGGTCTCTTTCTCCTTCACGTCATCCACCACAATTTTGTTGCGGTCGATGAAAGCGGTATCAAAAACAAAGTAATCGTTGGCGGCAATGTTCTCGATGATGAGCTGCTGGGTTTCTGGCAGTGGTGCGGATGCCGCTACCGGCAATTCTGATGCCGGCCCTTCTTTGTTCTCTTCTTCTTCAGCTTTAGCCTCTACCGGTTCTGCATACTGTGTTTCCTCGTTTACAAGCTCAGGTTCTGCAACAGGGAGAGTGTTTTCTTCGGCCTGTTCAACAGGTTGCTCCTCAACTAAAGGTTCTGTTTCAGTAATTGGCTCAACCGATGCAACCTCTATGGATTCAGCGTGCTGCTCCCCGGTTACGGGTTCTGATTCGGCAACCTCGGTAGTTTCAACAGATTGCTCCTCAACTGCGAGTTCAGGTTCAGCAACTGGCTCAAGCGGTGCAAGTTCAGCGGGCAGCTCTTCGCTAACTTCAGCAACAGATTGCGGAGATGTGCTATCCTCCACCGGCTGCTTAGCTATTTCACTAACTGGCTCGCCTTGCATAAGCTGCGGTTGAACTTCCTCAGCCACTTCCGTTACTGTATCAGCTGGGGCAACGGCTTCGGTAGCGGTATCGTTGTTTTTAAATATAATCTGCGACTCGTTAACTGCCGGAAGTCCAGATGTACGCAGTACGATTTTTTGTAAGACTGCACTATCGGCAAAACCTGCAGCCGCCCGGTTTAAATGGGTTGTATCGCCAGAGTACCGTGCCTGCAAGGCATGCAATAATCCCATTTGCGGAAAACGGTCTACCAGCAACTGTAACTGACTCATCTGCTCCTCATTAAGGCGGCCAGGATTAATCAGCAACTGCTTAAATATATCGTTGTAAGGGTGTTGATGGTCTTGTTGCACGTGGTTGAAACTACTAAATTGATTACCAGTTTGCAAAAGCTTTGTTAAAAATGTCTTCGGTAAGCTGTTGGTTAATTATCTGTATTAACTCCTGCTCCTTCGAGTTAATATCACCTGTAAAGTCGGTATACCTTGAAAATGACTGCTCAAAATCAGGAGATTTTTTTTTGTCCTTGTAGTTCACATACTTCACGTTAACTGTGATAGTTAAGCGGGTAGCGGTAGCCAATGGTGCCGTATTATTATTGGTAGCCTGTACCGAAACTGGCGCATAGCTAAACCCGGTAATGGTGCCCTCCATCGTGGCATCAGCCTCTCCCCTCACAATACTTAAGCTTGATTGCGAACGAATCCTATTCTTCAGCGCTTCTGTAAACGATAAGCTTAAGTTGTTTACCACCAGTGGTGCCGTATTTTCAAAATACTGTACATTGATGGTCTTCATATCAATAGGGATAGACGCACCGCTCAGGGTTATTGAACACGACGAATACACCATGGCCGACAAGACCACCACCAAACAAAATAACCTTTTAAGTAACATTACAAGTTTAATTCTTTTATTTTCCGGTACAGCGTACGTTCTGATATGCCCAGTTCGTGGGCAGCCAGCTTACGTTTACCTTTATGCTTTTTAAGCGCCTTTCGTATCAGGTCCGATTCTTTTTCAATCAATGATAACGACTCTTCTACCTCTTCGGCATGGGGCGTAATCACAGCATCGCTGTTATGTGTATTAACAACGGGCTGCTGAATGGTAAATTGTGGCTCCGTGCGCGAAGGCAGTTCAATATCGTGATAAAGCTGACTTAAAGCTTGTGTGTTGGGCGTATAATTATTAGGCATACCACCGCCATGTTCAATAATTTCGGCAACCAGCTTTTTCAACTCTACCATGTCGCG
Source organism: uncultured Mucilaginibacter sp. (assembly GCA_964277815.1). Lineage (GTDB taxonomy): Bacteria > Bacteroidota > Bacteroidia > Sphingobacteriales > Sphingobacteriaceae > Mucilaginibacter. The sequence continues at coordinate 8,753 of CAXYKR010000469.1, forward strand.
CTTCATGTCAAACAATACCTTATACAAGATATCCCTTTCCGAAAAATCTTCGCGATTTTGATTTTCTACGCGCATAGGCAGGTTACTGCGGCCAGCCTCCTGCGGCATATAATTTAACAGCGTAGCTGCAGTGATGGTACGGTCGCGCTCTAAAACGGCCAACTGTTCTGCCAGATTTTTTAATTGGCGTACGTTACCCGGCCAGCTATAATTGGCAAGCACCTGTTGCGCACCCTCGTCCAAACTCAATGCAGGGGTACGATACTTGTCGGTAAAGTCTGCCGAAAACTTACGGAATAGTAAAAAGATATCTTCTTTACGGTCGCGCAGAGGCGGGATACGTAAGGGGACAGTATTCAAACGATAATACAAATCTTCGCGGAACTTACCGGCCTTTACGGCTTCGTACACATCTACGTTGGTGGCGGCAATAACCCGCACATTGGTTTTTTCGACTTTAGACGAACCTACCCTAATAAACTGGCCCGACTCCAAAACCCGCAGTAACCGAGCCTGGGTACCTAATGGCATCTCGCCTATCTCATCTAAAAAGATGGTACCGCCGTTTACGGTTTCAAAGTAGCCTTTACGCTCGCCTACAGCACCGGTATATGCCCCTTTTTCGTGGCCGAATAATTCCGAGTCGATAGTACCCTCAGGTATGGCACCGCAATTTACGGCAATAAACGGCCCGTGTTTACGAGGACTTAAATTATGTATAATATGCGAAAAGGCTTCCTTCCCGCTTCCGCTCTCCCCGGTAATCAGCACCGAAATATCGGTAGGCGCTACCTGGTTAGCAATATCTATAGCCCGGTTCAGTAACGGCGAGTTACCGATAATCCCGAAGCGTTGTTTAATTTCTTGTACGTTCATAGATTGTGTAGATGTGTAAATGTGCGGATATGCAAATGTGCAAATGACAGTATAAATGTTTGCAAGCCGTTTTGACCATCAAAACATTTCAAAATCTGCACATTTGCATATCTGCACATTCGCACATTAAATCACTTTTCCTATCAAAGTCGCCGTGGTGCAGCGGTCGATGAATACGTTTACGTATTGGCCGGGTTTGTAGCTTTCGTTTACCGGGAAAACCACCATGGCGTTCTGGTCGCTGCGCCCGCAATAATCCTGGTCAGATTTTTTGGAGAAGCCCTCAATCAATACCCGTTGTACTTTACCCACCTGAGCCTGCAAACGCACATGCGAATAATGACGCTGTTTATTAACAATCTCATTTAACCGGCGGTTTTTTACCGTTTCCGGAATATCATCGGCATAACGCTTAGCAGCCAACGTACCCGGACGTTCTGAGTACATAAACATGTAGGCATAATCATACTGCACAAAATCAATCATGCTCAGGGTATCCTGGTGCTCTTCCTCAGTTTCGGTGCAAAAACCAGCAATTACGTCGGTCGAGATGGCACAATTAGGGATGATGCGGCGTATGGCATTTACACGGTCCATATACCACTCGCGGTCGTAGGTACGGTTCATCAGGTCAAGTATGCGGCTATTACCCGACTGCACCGGCAAGTGAATGTACTTGCAAATATTGTCGTACTTGGCCATGGTATACAGTACCTCGTCGGTAATATCTTTAGGATGCGAAGTAGAAAAACGAATGCGTAAATCAGGATTAATTAACGCTACCATTTCCAGCAACTGCGCAAAGTTAGTGTTGCCTGGCTCATTGATGGCAATAGCTTCGCCCTCGGTAGCTTCTGCTTTCCATTTGTAAGAGTCAACGTTCTGGCCTAACAAAGTTACCTCACGGTATCCCTGGTTAAACAGTTCAGTACACTCTTTGATGATAGATTGCGGGTCGCGACTGCGTTCGCGGCCACGGGTAAACGGCACCACGCAGAACGAACACATATTATCGCATCCGCGCATGATAGACACAAAGGCATTGATGCCGTTGGTATTTAAACGAACAGGATTAATATCGGCATAAGTTTCCTCGCGCGATAGCAATACGTTCACTGCTTTTTGGCCGCCATCAACCTGATCAATCAGGTTAGGCAAATCGCGGTAAGCATCGGGGCCGACTACTACGTCAACCAGCTTTTCTTCTTCCAGAAACTTTGCTTTCAGGCGCTCGGCCATACAGCCCAATACACCTACAATCATGCCCGGATTTTTAACCTTGGCTACGGTAAACTCTTTTAACCGGTTACGAACGCGCTGTTCTGCATTTTCACGAATAGAACAGGTATTGATAAATACTACATCGGCATTGTTATAGTCTTTGGTGGTTTCAAAACCTTTTTCCAGCAAAATAGAAGCAACTATTTCGCTGTCCGAAAAATTCATGGCGCAACCGTAACTTTCAATATATACTTTACGACCGTTATATTTTTCAGCGGTTTGCTCCAGCATCATTGCCTCACCTTGCCTGCTTTCATCATGTGTTTTATCCGGAGTTAGCAAATCCATCATCAGTAAAAATTTTTGAGTTGCAAAAGTACATAATTTTTATCCAATAGTGTGACATATTGGCAGCACAATTATATATCCATGGTTTTGTTACCAGCGTATTACCTTGTTGTACGCCATCACGCTAAAAACCTTTCAATTTTAGCTGTAAATGTGTATTTTGGTAAAAAAATAAAAATAAGCTAACCCCTCCTTAACGCACTTACTAAATTACCGGAGGATATATTATAAATGACATCTGATTTTTTTAAGCAACGTTGGAAGAAGATACTGGCTGTTACATTTATAGTATTCTTGTTTTTAATTACGGTTGTAGCTTACTTTATTAACCGTTACTGGTCGCCTATTTTGGCTGACCAGGTACGTAATACGGTTTTAAATAGTACCGACAGCCTTTACCAAGCCGATTTTACCGATGCCAATCTGCACATTGTGCAAGGCAAGGTGGTTATCCATAATTTTACCATTAGGCCTAACCTGCAGGTTTACGAGCAAAAACTAAAAGATGGCGACGCCCCCAATAACCTGTACACCCTCAAAGTAAAGCGCATTGTTTTCAGGCATATACATCCGCTCAAGCTATATTACCACCGCAAGCTCGATATCAGCCAAATCGTATTAAGCGCCCCCGAACTGGACATTGTTTACCGGGCCGCACCACGCCGAGACAGCACTGCACAACTTAAGCGTACTGCCTGGCAGCATATTAAAGGTATACTGAAATCGTTGCACATTGGCGAAATTTTGCTTAATGATGTAAGGCTCTCCTATAAAGACAATACGCTGAAGCAACCCTGCGCATCGGAATTTAAAGAGATGAACCTGCTGGGTAAAGACCTGCTCATCGATTCGGCCTCTCAACAAGACAGTTCGCGTTTCTATTGTTTTAAGGATATACAGCTGGAGTTTAACAACTTTAGCCGCCCGATGGCAGATAGTTTGTATAATGTGAATATCAAACTGTTAAAATATTCGGCCCTGATGCGTAAGCTGGAAGCTTACCATGTGGCGCTTACCCCTACGCCCGACTCGCTAAAACTTCAACAAAAAAAGCGGACTATTTTTTCTTTTAATACCGACACCCTGCTGGCCAACGGGCTCGATTTTAATCAATATTACCGGCGGCATAAATTTTACGTATCACGCCTGGCCTTACTGAGCGGCAACTTATCGGTTACGGCCAATCCGGCCATTCAGCCTAAAAAAACTGACCGGGTTGCGACCTTTCCTAATGTGGCCATACGCCAGCTTAAAAACGATTTTAAGCTGGATACTATTCAGCTAAACAAAATCAACATTACTTATAAAGGGTATGGCAAAAGGTCGCATAAATTGGGTACGGTATCGTTTAATCAAACGTCGGGAAGCATTTTTAATGTGACTAATAACCCTGTTGCCCTGCAAAAAAACAACTTTGCGAGTATACGAGTACAATCGAGGTTGATGGATGCCGGCGACCTGCAGGCAGATTTTAAATTTAACCTGACGGATTCGGCACATTCCTACCACTACAAAGGCAGCGTTGGTGCAATGGACCTAGAAAAACTGAATAAAGCAGTGATGCCTTTCGGGTTAGTTAAGATCACCTCGGGCAATTTAGATAAACTGAGCTTTGATATTAATGCTGATAAGAAATTATCTAAAGGCAACGTTACCTTTTTGTACCACGACCTGAAGCTGCACATTTTGAAGATGGATACGGTAGCTAACCGTTACAAACATCGGGCTATTGCATCGTTACTGGCCAACGCCCTGATTGTAAAACGCAACAATCCCGACCGCGCCGGTGATGCTCCCCGGGCCATACATGTAACTTATGTGCGCCAGCCGGACACTTCGTTTTTTAAAGCCATCTGGAAAACGCTGTCTAAAGGGATTAAAGCCAGCGCCGGTTATGATGAGGTAACCGAAAAGCAGGTAAAACAGCACATTGCCCAACACCGCCTGGATAAAGCCAACCGGCGTATTAAAAAAGCAATAAGGCAGCAAAAACGAGCCAATCGCCGCCGAAAAATCGAGTTGGAGAAGCAGAGATAATCCGGCTTGCTTTGCTGTATTTTTTACAACTAATCATATTTACCATATACGTTAGATATACAGCTTTAACATGGTGTTTACAGCTTTATAACCTTTAATTCACCTGCTAAAACTTTATGGGTAGTTATTGCTTTTGTAAGATATACTCTTCAAATGCAAACCAAACAATACCCATTTTTTATACAAAGCACCGTTGTATTATTCGGGCTTATTTTATTTGTATATGTCTTAGCCACGCTGTCTGATATTTTAATACCGCTGGCGTTTTCGGCGTTTATAGCAATTTTACTCAACCGACTGGTTAACAAACTTGAGCGATTCAAGTTACCCAAGATAGTGGCTATATCTGTAGCTCTTTTAATAGCGACCATTTTTATAGCCGGTGTATTCTATTTTTTATCATCACAAATCGCATCATTCGGTGCTACGATACCAGCTTTAAAAATGAAATTTTCGCACATCATCAATGATTTGCAGATGTGGACTTTTAATCACTTTGGTATTGATACTCAGCGCCAGGCAAAATTTATTAAAGATACCGTAAATAATAGCAAGGGGCTGGTGGGACAGACTATTACCACGGTTTTAGGATTATTGAGCGTTGTACTTTTAATTCCGGTTTATGTGTTTCTGATGTTGCTCTACAAAACACTTATCATCAATTTTTTATACGAAGTTTTTTCCGAAGAAAACTCAGTACGGGTAGCCGAGATTTTGCAGGAAACCAAATCGGCCATACAAAGCTATATTGTGGGTTTGCTTACCGAAACTTTGATTGTAGCCATCATGAATTCAATAGCTTTATTACTGCTCGATGTTAAGTATGCTATACTGTTTGGCGTTATTGGAGCACTTCTTAATATGCTGCCTTACATTGGTGGTATTATTGCTATTGCATTACCTGTTTTAATGGCTACCGTTACTAAAGATGGCTACTCAACCCAGTTAGGCATTATTGCTGCTTATCTGGTTATCCAGTTTATTGACAATAATATATTGGTACCGCGCATCGTATCATCCAAAGTACAAATCAATGCGTTGGTATCTATCGTAGTGGTGCTTTTGGGCGGTGCGTTGTGGGGCATATCGGGTATGTTTTTATCTATACCATTTATTGCCGTATTAAAAATTGTTTTCGACCGTATTGACGACCTGAAACCCTGGGGCAAACTATTTGGCGATACGGTACCTACCCGCAACATCGGCCATATCTGGCTAAGGCGACGCCAGCGCTTAAACCAAGATAAGATGTAGTTACTTAAATTTAAGAATCACGGTTTTGCCCGAAACACCTTCGAGCAGGGGCTTAAAGATGACTTGTGCATTTTGCCGTGCTTTGCCGGTAATATCCATTTGCTGGGCATTTTCGAGCAGGCGCTTTTCGGCCAGTTTGTAAATATCTTCCACCATGGCCTGGGTAGTGCTGGGTAAAATTACGCCGCTCACATCGTACACTTTCGAGCGTTGGTGGTCAAGTTTGGTATAGCAAATTTCGGGTTGCGGCAAAGTTACCGTCACGGTTTTTTGTGCAGCATCCTGCACAATATCTTTGCGGGCAACCTTGGTTAAATCAATACAGGCCGTCACCTCACCCACGGCCACAAATAACACCCGTTCATCGGGCAAGATGGTATGTACCTGCTTTTTCTCCAGCACATCCTTCATGCTGTATTTAACTAATTCAAGCTTACCCATGCTGGTGATTTTCTCAACCATAACATCCTCTGTTACCTCGCTGCGCACTGCGGTAAACTGGTGCTTCATGTAAAAAAACAGGAAAATAAGGAAGCCTATGATGATTAACGATATGATGAGGCTTAAAGAGGTACGGATACGAGTCATGTGCGATGTTAAACAAACAGCTTAATAACAAAAAAGAGCAGACATTATTGCCTGCTCTTTAATTTGATTACAATAACGTGGTATTATTGATATTGGTTCAACAGCAAATTATGCTTTTGAACCGTAAGTTACGTTTAAGGTAAAAGGTACGCTTAGTGCTTTAGAGATGATACAGTTCTTTTTAGCATCTTCTGCTACGGCTTTAAATTGCTCTTCAGAAACGCCATCAATAGCGCTGGCCTGTAAATCTAAATGAATACCGGTGATTACCAGGTTGTTCATATCCAAATCTAAAACAGCAGCAGTAGTTAAATCGCCGGGGGTAAAACCTTGCTGACTTAAAGCTGCGCCAACAGCCATCGTAAAACAACCTGCATGTGCCGCCGCAATTAACTCTTCAGGGTTAGTGCCTACGCCCTGCTCAAAACGGGTTTTGAACGAGTACTGGGTGTTGTTTAAAGTAGTGCTTTGTGTAGAAAGTTCGCCGCGGCCTTCTTTTAAAGTACCGTTCCAGTGTGCCTTTGCTGTACGTTTCATGGTTTTTAATTTGTTATTAGTTTTGAGGTTAAAATTGTTTTCTTCTAAATATTGTGCTACCGCCACTGTGCCCGTTCGTATTGCGACGGCCATTGCACGGTATGCCCTAACTCATGGGCAGCCCGCAGTGCAAAGTGCGGATCGCGGAGCATCTCGCGTGCCAGTAAAACTAAATCGGCTTGCCCGGTTTCTATAATTTGGTTGGCCTGATCGGCTGTGGTAATTAGGCCTACTGCTCCGGTTAGTATACCTGTCTCTTTTTTTACCTGCTCCGCAAACGGAACCTGATAGCACGGATTATTCGGTATTTTTGCATGAGGTACGTTACCTCCCGATGAACAGTCAATCAAATCTACACCTTTTTCTTTGAGTACAGCAGCCAGCTTTACCGAATCCTCAATGGTCCAGCC
>CAXYKR010000470.1:0-2787 GCA_964277815.1 uncultured Mucilaginibacter sp.
TTAACTCAGAACTGGGTTATGAGTTAATCTTCATTACGGCCAATCCGGTTGTCAAACCGAATATTTTAGCGTTGGGGTATTTGGTACGCGACAGTTCGAAAACGGCTTTCTTAATTGCCTTGGCCAAACCCACTTTACGAAATTCCGGGTTTACGATTAGTCCGGAGTTGGCCACAAAATCGCCGTGGCTCCAGGTTTCTATATATACAAAGCCAGCCCAGGTGCCATCTTTGTGCAAAGCAATGATAGCTTTACCCTCGAGCATTTTATTAGCTACATATTCGGGAGAGCGCTGTGCAATCCCTGTACCACGGGCCTTGGCTGAAGCCAGCATTTCATCGCAGATTTGGGTTGCATAATCTGCGTGTTTCTCTGAGGCAACAATAATATCAAAATCTTGTAAGGTCATGATCTGTTAACGATTACCTTAAAGGTCAGGCTTGTGAGGCCTTCTTTGTTTTAATGGATTTATTGAAAAGAAGTTTGAAAAAACTTCAGTTGACTAACGATTTAAAAGGATAAAACCTTTTCAAACCCGGGGGATAAACAATCGTCGTCGTGACGGGAAATTAACGGAAACAACAGTAAGCAAAGCAGTGGCAAACCGTGCAATAAATGCTCCGGTAAATGACCGTTTGATGCTTTGTGTCTTCATTATGGGATGACTGTGTTCTGTTCTTAAAATTTGTGCAAAGTATTTAAATAAATTTTATTTATGCAAGTAAAAAATGCACATTAAAGTTATGCTTTTGTAAATTCTTCACACTATAGATTTTGATTAATTCAACAGTCTAATTTACAGTGACATAAATAAGATTTTTGCAAATCTGTTTGTCTTCGATGTTGAACTTAATCGGTTTAAGTTTACTTTTAGGATGTTATGCACCGATTTTTAAGGCCTGGAAACACTTATAAAAAAGTACTGTTGTGTAAAAATGCCTGATGCACCTTTAATATTAACCGTTAAGCTCGACGACGATAGTCAGCAATATTTTAACCAGCTGCGCGAGGCGCATTTTCCGCCAGAGCGTAATTATCTCGAGGCTCACCTTACCTTGTTTCATCACTTGCCGCCTAATCAGTTACAATTAATAAATGATATTGACACTGTAGCCTACCGCTACTCAACGTTATCGCTAAATGTAATCGAGGTAAAAAGTATTGGCAATGGTGTAGCCTTCGCCATTGATTGTCCGCAGTTAGGACAACTGCATAGTTATCTACAAAAGCTATGGTTTGACTGGCTTACACCGCAAGACCGCCAACGACTGTGGGCCCACGTTACCGTGCAAAATAAAGTACCGCCCGAACAAGCCCGTTTGCTGAAAGCTCAGCTTACCGAGCAATTCGAGCCTTTTACGGCAAAAGGTGTTGGGTTAAACCTTTACGAATATAAAAACGGCCCGTGGGATTATGTAAGAACGTTCGATTTTCACGAAGCAAAATTATCGCATGATAAATAACTAATAGATAGTTATTTATCATGCGGTAAATCACACTTAAATTTACATGAAAATTTAATAGGCACTGGCTTCAGTAAGTTGGTCAATCACTTCAGCAGGTAGCTTTAAATCTACGGCTTTGGCCAGTTCCAGCAGCTGATTTACACTGGTGGCGCTCGCAATTGGAGCGGTCACGCTTGGTCGTGCTATTACCCAGGCTAAAGCAACCGTTGCCGGAGTTGTGTTGTAATTTTTTGCTACATCATCCAACGCATTTAAAATACGCATCCCTCGGTCGTTCAGGTATTTCATAATTCCCTGCCCACGTTTGCTCTTATTTAAGTCGGCTTCCGACCGGTACTTGCCGGACAAAAATCCGCTGGCTAAAGAGTAGTAAGTAATTACGCCTAAATTATTTTCAGCGCAAATGGGCTCCAACTCTTTTTCGTAACCTTCGCGGTCGTAAAGGTTATATTCCGGCTGTAAGGTTACATAGCTTGGTAAGCTCAACTCTTTGCTTACCTGCAACGATTCCTGCAGCCTGTCTGCTCCAAAGTTTGAGGCACCTATGGCTCTTACTTTTCCTTCTTTAATTAATTGAGCATAGGCTTCCAGAGTTTCTTGTACGGGCGTTTGCAGGTCATCATAATGCGATTGGTACAAGTCAATATGATCTATCTGCAAACGGCGTAACGAGTCCTCGGCCGCCTTAACGATGTAGGCTTTTGTCAAATTTTTACGACTGTCGTTAGGCGACATTGAGCTGCCCACTTTGGTGGCGATAACCACGCTATTGCGCTTGCCGGTATTTTTCAACCAGCGACCGATAATTGTCTCCGACTCTCCGCCTTTATTACCCGGCACCCATCTTGAGTACACGTCGGCCGTGTCAATACAGTCCAGTCCGTGGTCAACAAAGGCATCAAGTAACTGGAATGATGTGCGTTCATCTATCGTCCAGCCAAAAACGTTTCCGCCAAAAACAAACGGCACAATCGAAATCCCGGAATTACCTAAACTTCTTTTCTCCATCACAAATAACTGATTAAATGATAGTTGTGCTATCTACTTTATTAATCTGTTCAATCAATTCATCTACCCAGCCGGCAAAATAGGGTTCGCTGCCACTAACGCGGTGCCATTGGCCGCTTGATTCTTGCACGATCACCATCTGTATAGTTCCGTCAATGGCGTTAAACTCATAAGCGCGGTTATAACCGGGATAATTTATCATAGTGGCTATTCCTTCTACCGGTGTGTCCGACCCGGTAAGCACGGCATCAAATTGTTGTTCCATAATATTAAAACGTTGTTTCAAGGTATGTTATAGTATCCATTAATAGTC
>CAXYKR010000471.1:0-19879 GCA_964277815.1 uncultured Mucilaginibacter sp.
CATTTTTATTTTGTTTTGTTGATTAATATGGAAGCAAAGATGTAGTGTAAACCCAGCCTAAAAAATTCAATTTATTCAAATTACTGACGATATATTTTAGATTAATGATAATTTTACAGCCAGTATATCTGCGATATGGATGCATTATCAGATTTAGTTAAATTACTCACTGATGCCGACAAAAAGCTATTTAAACAGTTTTTAAATCGGAAAAATAAAAGGCAGGATGTAAAAAACCTTCAGTTACTACATTTGATAGAAACTGACGATATAGATGGCATAAAAAAACTCTACGATACTCCAAAAAATAAAGATGCCTACCATGCCTTGCGGAAAAGGCTGCAGGATAACCTGCTATTATTTTTATCACAAAAAACTTTCGAAAACACCAACTCTGACGCTCATGAGGCTTTGCGTTTACTGGTTGCAGGACGTTTTTTGCTGGAAAATGATGTATTCAAAGTAGCCTTTAAGTGCCTGGACAAAGCAGAAAGATTAGCTGCAAACCTGGAAAAATTTAATTTAATAAATGAACTTTTGCTACTGAAGTTGCAATATGCCCACTTGCCAGGCGCTGAAGATTTAGAGGCGCTGACAGCAAGGTTTATGCACAACCAATTGCAGATGCAGCGCGAAGCCCGGTTAAATATGGCTTATGCCTATCTGCGCCAACAACTGCAGGCCATTCATCTGGAAGGCAAGATTATTAACTTAACCAGCCTGATGATAACCTCTATCCGGAAGTACAAAATTTCGGTACAGGACCTGATGACTTATAAATCTGTATACCAGATTCTCTTTATAGCTAACGAGTATGCAGCCATACAGCAGAACTACGGGTTAATTGAACGCTTTGTAACCCGGACAGACCAGTTTATAATTAATAAGCCTGCGGATAGACAGGCTTATCTTTTCTATCATATTTCCATCCTGTACTACCTGGCCAACTTTCACTTACGGCAAAGGCAATTTGGTAAGAGCGGCAATTACCTGCAAAAGATGATAAGCCTGATGCAAACAGACCACCGCTATCATGCCCTGTTTTATTTACGTTATCAGCTACTCCGGGCACTCAACCTGTTTTTTACCGGCTCGGCCGATGATGCCATTGCCTTATTGCAGGAGTCGCTTTCTAAACTTAAATCTACATCCAAACCTGAAGAGGTAGAAGATTTGCGCATATGCCTTGCCATGTTTTTAGCGCTATGCCATCACAAGGCAAGCCTGAAACAACTTACCCTGTTAACACACACCGATGCCTGGTGCGAAAAACACATGGGTATGTTGTGGACTATCCGAAAAAATCTGATGGAAATACTGATACAGGCCCAGTTTGGAAACATTGAACCGGCCATGTCGCGGCTCAGCAGCTTTAGACGACGCTACAAAAAATACCTCTTGAAAACGTCCGAAGAACGGGTGTTGGAGTTTTTAAAATTGGTTGAAAAGTATCTGCTTCAGCCTAACATTGTTTCTGATGCTGCTTACAAAAATGCAGTGCTCCGCTTACTCGATAAAGATGGCGGCCAGGATATTTTCACCCTGAGTTTTATTGCCTGGCTTGTTGCACGGGGTGAAAAGCGAACGGCGTATGACGTGCTTTTGAATGTTTTAAATAGTGGCTTAAACAAATAACTTGATTAGTAGCGTACGCTATTAAAAGAGCTTGTTGACATCTTTAAATAAACTTTCAAATCGAGCTACAGTTTCTTTAGAAAATGAATCAATTTTTATCACTTTAGATAGGAGATGTTTTGCTGGTCGGTAATGATTAAAATGAGGCTTCTTTATTGTATCAGATATCCGTCCTAAAATTGTAGGAAACTTCCTATCCATTGTCGCAACGTCAATACTGAACTCTCCTGCAAACGCTTCATTGAAAAGGCTTACGTATTCTTGCTCTTCAAAGAGGTCTTCTATATCAGCTTTATTTCCTGATACATATTCATCAAAAAACTTCACATTTTTCTGTTTTATTATATTGCCTTTGATGAGATCATCCACTTTAGCTTTTCCTTTTGGGTCTACGAAAGAGTCTAATAGACACACAATTTTAAGTTTATTTGCGCCAAGCAAAGAAATAAATGTAGAAACTTTATCCAATCCACCTACAGGAACTATGGTTATATCTTCTTTTAATCCGACTTTCCCATTTGATTTTAATAAGTCTGACATGACAGTCAAGTATACTAAGTCTGAAACACCCTCAACTAGTAGATTTTGCTGTGAAACAAATAAGTTTTGCGCAATATCATATCCAAGTGCTGCCTGTAATGGAAAAAGTGTTTTAGGATCTTTTTCTTGAATTGATTCTGATATTTTTGTTCCACCATCTGTTTCTACAACCGTTCTTACCTTTTGTAGGTTCGCTGAATCAATCATAAAAGGAGAATGCGTCGTGTCATCAAAGAAACGCAACAAATCAGCTTGTGCTGTTGCATGAAGATTTAAGCCAGGCTCATCTAATAGAAGAATATAATTGGAGCTTTGATCTTCCTGTATTTTTTTAAACCAAACCAAAAACGAGAAAAACCAATTGAAGCCCTTACTTCTATTTTTCAATGGAAGTGTCATATCACTCCGAGTATTTTCCACTCGAATATTCAACCGGTGTTCAAGAATTTTATCATCTCTGCCATAAGCATTATTTGATTTTTCAATTCTCTTATCTATTGCAAAACGAATTTTCAAATTGCTGTTTGCAGACCAATATTTGAATAGTTCCCTTGAAATTAATGCTTGTGTAGCTTCTAGCTCCGCAACATAATCTTCAAAATCATCTGAATTAATTAATTCGTCGACATCTATATCAGCTAATTCGAAAAGCGCTTTGGCTGTCTTATATTCTTCGTTATCAGGTGCTGTCTTACTTGAAAGCTTTTCGATCACTACTTCAGATGGCAATGAGTAGTATTCGTCGTAATAAAGAAACTTCGGTAAGTTCGGCTTTATATATGCTCGTGCAACATACTCACTGATCGGATCTCCTACCCAATTCCAACTGTTTGTAAAATATTTTTTCAATTCTTCCACTACTTCCTTTTCGTCATCATCTTCGATTTCTTCGTAGATGGTGTCAAAAGATAAAGCAGTGGTGCACTTTTTTAGCTTGGTTACAACATCAGCACTGATATTGTCCTCAGAAGCTTTATTTTCCACAAATTGCGGGAGTGAGGCACTAACGCCTCCATACGATGCCCCACCACTATACTTTTTAGAGTAAGTAATATTGCGAGTTAAAAAGACCTTCTGCCCCAAATCGTCTTCAATTTTTTTAATTAATGCATCATCAATGTAAAACGAGAGAGTTACCGCAATTGGATCATCGCCAGATTTATCTAATTTCTTTTTCTCTTTCCGAGGATAATCATGCGTTGTATCGAACTTAAAATTATCATCGTCGGTAAAGTAATTAACTTTTGCAATTGCTTCTAGGACACTTGTCTTTCCTGCTTCGTTCATTCCTACTAATACCGTCGTTTTGTCGTCGACTTGGAATTACTGATCTGTTTCAATGCTTTTATATTTTTGAATTTTAACGTTGATTAGTTTCATTTTGTGATAGCAATTTGGCACGTTAATAATGATTATATTTTGGACTTTGGATAATACACCGTTAGAGTGTAATATAAGGTATCCAATATTTAATTCAATAGGTTAATGCATTTTAAATGTTTGCAATGACCGGATGAAATTATTGTATTTATAGCATTGATTAACTAACTATTTAACTCCTGGTCTTTTGCCTTTTTTTGATCTGTGTTCATTGCCTTTTAAAATTATTCAAAGTCATATTGTTGTTGGCCCACTTTCAATGCTTTCAGCTTTTCTTTATTATTCGCTGTAAGAATTTGCTTTAGTAATTCAGGCTCATGCTGCTGCATGGTGTAGCCCATGTTAAAGGCTTTTAGGTATTCACGTATTGGATCTAACTCCTCCATAATCTGTCTTTGTTATTCAATAAATATCAAGCGCCTTGTATAGCTTTTAGAATTATCTCTGCAAATTATTTTACAAATATCAATAACTCTTCAGCTTTGAATTCTGCAACATTCAAAGTCCGGTCGTCAAATCTGACGTTATTAATTAGATTTTGATTATCAGTAGAAATAAATGTAATTCCGAAATGAGCAATAGCATTTCTTAAGTGCCTGACGAATTCCTGAACACTTCCGGTTGTTTTATTAAAGGTTGAGTTTACAACTCCTCTTTTCTGTAGCTCCTCAAAAAACTCCTTTTCACTAACGTTAATTAACTCGAAACTTCTTTCCTTTGGAAAAACAATTAAACCTAACAAACAATTTATCAGGAGAGTATAATTGTATTATTCCTCAAATTTATACTTAACCATCTCCTTATCGTATTGATCAATGATAGCTAGTGTCCTCTGTATAAAATCCGATTCTATACTGTTATAGTTTCCCATACTGCTGCCCGTTACTATGTTTAAAAAAAATGATTTGTAACGATTACCTTAAGCTAAAACGTTTCGTAACTAAAATCTTCTAGATACTCTTCAATTGATTGTCGGTCACATAAAACGATCTTCTTTTAAGGCTGTGTAAATCTTATTTTCCTTTCGTCCCGAAGTTTTTGTAAAGTGGTTTAGCTTTTTATCCTTAGCATTATCATAGCTTCGGTTCTTGAAATTTATTTATCGCTTATTATATGACTAGGCGAATTTTCTTTTATTCGATTAATTACCCTGTCTATCAGGGCAAAAAACGCTTTATCTTCGCGGCATATTACTCCACTGTAAACTAAGATTTGGTTGAGATGACTTGTTGTAATGTCTTAATTTTTTCTAGCAGCTCGTCGAATGTTAATATCTCAACGTCCCTGCTATTAGTTCTAAATAATTCAAATGAGCTCTTTTGCTCATCGTTTAAATCACTTAAGGAACCGATTAACACCATACATTTTGAATTCAGTGTTTCAAAAACAGCCTTTATTCCCTTGCTCTTGCTTTTTAAAGCGTAAAACTCCTTTTGAAAGTTATCTCTTTGATTTAACACCTGTGCGATACACCCGGACACATCCTTTGCAATACTATAAACGTCTGTGCCTCTATAGGCAGTGGCTTCGACTAGTTTTGTTTTATGCGTTTTTATTTCTAAAAAAGACACATTAGTGCTTAAGCTGCTTTTCAAAAGAAAGTCATTGAATTTACCGTCCTTGTTTTCTATAGTTTTACCTCCAACATATGCTTCACGTTGATGCAAAACGACAGGTTGGGCGAATAAGGATGAAAATATCCAACTATTGTCATGTAGAAAACCTTGCCATTGTTTTTCTAAGCTTTCACTATCTGTTTTGAGTGAAATTAGGTCCTCACATGTTTTAATGATTTTTTGAATGTACTTATTGTCAACTATTTCTTTGGTCTTTGCTAAGGATTGTTGAGTTAAAAAGTCAGTACTTAGTGATAGTTTATCAAATAAATCTATGATTGCTTCTTTATCACTATCAGAAAATTCATCAATTGAATTACCCCAGCTTGCCAACGAAGATGCCAAAGCGTTTGGTAGATATGTTTTATTTGGCTTCGAAATTTGAGAAGGGAACATCTCACTTAAAGACAGTTGTAAAATAAAATTTACTTCACTTCTGTGTTTCGAGTAAATGTTCCGAAAAACTGTATTTAAGGTTGCTAAGGTTTTTTGATTTATATAAAGCTTTTTAGCAACATTATCAATTTCGACTTTACCGTCTTTCTCGATAATCACCTCATCTATCTCATATTTATCATTGATATAAAATGCAAAGGGATTAAGCGTTTTGGTAAAGCCGTATCCAAAATTAGCAGCCTTAATTACTCCTACAGGTATCGAACCCTTAAAACCTTTGTATATGAACTTTTTAATTGTTTTATACTTTGGCTGATCCTTCTCAAAACCTCTAGGATAATGAACTTCTTCGTCTTTATTTTTGAAAACTTCACGAGATAATTGGTCGATTTTTTCAGCTGGATCCCGATAAAAGTAAAGCTTTTTTGTTGCTAGCTCCTTTTGTAAATATTCGCCTTTTACTTCTGTCATTGTGATACCTCAATATTTAGGTTTATATGTGGTCGTATTTTGTAAATATATGATACTTAATTCTAAAATTAAAGTGGGGGAAATCAGTAGGTTATTTACCTTTATTACGCCGCTAGGATTGCGGCGTTTGTTAATTAAATTTATGCAATGGCTGCACGTTTACACGGACACTGTATGACCACAAAAAAAAAAGCAGCTACATCTTCATGTAACTGCCTCATTGTAAAGTAGTAGCGGGGAGCAGGATCGAACTGCCGACCTTAGGGTTATGAATCCCATCTGATATGAATCAATATGGCTTAAAATGGGCTTAAATGGCATTTTCAGGTAGCTTTGTAAAGCAACAAACACCATGAAAACACAGGTTGAGCCAGCCAAACCGTTAACAAAACCGTTAACAAAACGCGACCTTTGAAACGGGGTGTGGAAATAAATTTTTAAACTAAAAATGTTTTCACATGGCAACTGCAAAAATCGTAACATGGAGCCGCAAAGACAAAAACGGCCAGTACCCAATTGGAATCAAAGTATCAGAACAAGGTATTCCCGCTTATTTGTTCGAGGGCAATGCCGTCGCTTCTCGCGATCACTGGGACGCAAAAAAACAGCAAGTTAAAAAAGCGCACCCGCATGCAACGCGACTAACAAATTTCTTGTCAAAGCGACTTTCTGAAATCAATGAGAAAATCTTGGAATTTGAGACAAGTAAAAGAACTTATTCAGCGGAAGATATCGTAATCGCGATTAGGCCAAAACCTGTAGTAGAAGTCGCACCCGTAGCTCCAAAGCAGACGCTATTTAGAGAGGTAGCAGACAACTACCTTGAAGAGCAAAGGGGGCTAGGCAATTACGACGTGTACAATTCTGATAAAAGCCGCTTGAAACGCTTTTATGAGTTTGCAGGAAATGATATCGCCCTTGCAAACATCACAGTAGAATTGTTACGCCGTTTTACACTGTTCCTTCGTATGGATCGTAACCGAAGTAAAAAAGAGCATAAGCCCTTAAGCGACCGAACCATTACTAACCATTTGCTTGTAATACGCACGTTGTATAACCGAGCAAAAACTGCTCGCTTAATCGGAAATGACGAGTATCCTTTCGGTGGAAAGGACAAGATATCAATCAAATTTGGTAAGACAGAAAAGATCGGACTCATCGCAGAGGAAATCAACCAACTTAAGCAAAAGCGATTTGATATTAACCAAACACATTTGCACCACAGTCGGAACATTTGGCTAGTTAGCTTTTATTTTGCCGGAATGCGGATCACCGATGCGCTGCTGCTTAAGTGGTCAGATTTCCAAAACGGACGCTTTTATTATACAATGTCAAAAAATGGCGAGCCTGGCTCGCTGCCTGTTCCTCTACCAGTCATCAATATTCTTCAAGAGTATAAGGACGACAGCCCGGCACATGATCTCGTATTCCCATTTCTGAAAGAACTTAAAAATCTCGACGACCGATATGAGCTTCGTAAGCGGATCAATTCTGTAACAAAAATGATTGGTGAGCACATGGCCGCAATAATGGCAATGCTTAATATAAATAAAAACGCGTCACCTCATAAGGCTAGGCATGCTTTTGCACAAAGGGCAGAAGAAAAAGAAATCCACCCGAAAGTATTACAAAAAATGTATCGCCATGAGAGCATTCTCACAACAATGCAGTATCAATCTAATTTTTCGCACAAAAAAGCGGATCAAGCACTGGAAGCAGTCATTGATTTTTAAAGAGGGGGTGACAATTGTTATCCCCCTCTTTTGACAAATTTCTTAACAACGAAAAGTTCCCTTTGTAATAAATAGTTTATTACACTTGATTATGGTCTGATAAAAAAGCTTAGTTAGGTTTCAGATCGCAGCAAAAAATTTCTCAAACTACTAAATGCAAAGGACTCAATAGATTTCCGGCAGAACTTATCACCGAACATTTCTAAAACCAGGGGAATTTTTTTTGGACTCTTGAAAGCTCAAATCTTAAACCCAATAACAGCATTATTGATTTGCAAGGATCTATTATCAAAAACAACAATAAACCTCAATTTATAAATAACTTCAGGCTGAACCTTTATCCCATTTTTAACTTTCGATATAGGAAATTATGATACAACTATTCTGTAGAACAGATTAGTGATTGGGGGTTTGTCAATCACAATGATGCCTTCACAAATACTGATTGATTTTAACAGCAAACGATGACGAAAAATCTGCCTTAGTAAACGGCATCGTTAAGCGAAACTGTGATACTGGGTGATTGGATTAAAGTTTAGATAAAGTATATATTATAAAATGTACTCCGTTTTTAAATTTAATTGCAATATCCGCAGTAAAAGCAAATATTCACTCTTGACCGATCTGCCCCCCTAAATAGGTACATCTCTCACCCCCAGAAAAATAAAATTCAACCGTTCTTAGTAATTCAATTCAGGGGCTATTCGCCAATTGATATCCTCACGATTGTAAACATAAACTATAGGGGCAAGATCTTACTAATGACACTGGAGCGGTTATTATAACAACTTGCTGTTCTTTTGATGGTTGCTTTTTATTAATAGACCACAATTATAGTAACAATTTAAATTAAGTCAGAAGCATAATAATAAACCCGTCAACATTAACCTATTAATAGTATTGCCATGTAAATTTTATCCAATTATAAACAGCAATTAATAAACCTAAAATCACCAATAATCTAAGCCTTATATGTCTTTGAGAAAAATCATTATATCTCAGCAAAATAAAATCTTTCTAATAAAACCTGAAGAGATATTATTTTGCCGATCAGATAATTGTTATACCAACATCCACTTTCTACAAGGAAAGCAAATTTTCACTGTCAAATCACTCACTAAATTACACAGAGAGCTAATTTCTGAGGATTTCATCCGGGTCAACCAGTCGTTTGTCGTTAACAGACGTTTCATTCAAACTATCGATAAGAAAAAGCGCAGTATTGAGATGGAAAACGGTGAATTCATACCATTTACAGTGTCTCTCAGAGATCTGCTGGCATTGATATCAAACGGTAACGCCATTATTGAAAATAGCCTGGTTGAGACTACAGAGAGTTTCACATTTTGACTATAGAAAGACCTCGAACAAATAAAACTAGAAACATCTTTTTCGAACTGGAATTAAGTACAGTGCCATTTCTGTCGTTTTAAACAGTTCGTAGATAATTTAATGGTATGTGTCACTTAAGACATTTGATTCAGGCATACTTCAGTCCAGCATCTTTTTCTTGTGCTAAGTGTCAAGGCAAAGTCCATAATGTAGTTATCCACCAAATAACATAATAATGAACAATTTTAAAGGTCTTCTATGAAAATTGCTGTTATTGGCGCAGGTGCGGCAGGGATGACAGCCGCTTACTCCTTAATTAAAGAAAACAAGCAAGTTGATGTTTACGAAGCAACTTCCAGTATCGGAGGTCTTGCCGGAACTTTGACGCTTTGGAATCAAAAAGTCGATATTGGGCCTCATAGATTTTTTAGTAACGACCTGAGAGTAAACGCCCTATGGCTTGAAATGGTTGGTCAGGATTATGCAATGATCGACCGACTTACCAGAATTTACTATAAAAAAAGATTTTATACTTATCCTATTAAGGTATCCAATACTTTAAAAAATCTCGGTGCCATTGAGGCCACGCGATGTGTCTTAAGTTATTTACAGGAACAAACTTTTGCAAGCGAACAAGACGGATCATTTGAAACATGGATACAAAGCCGGTTTGGAAAGCGCTTGTTTGAAATTTTCTTTAAAAATTACAGCGAAAAGCTATGGGGAATAAGTTGCAAAGAGATTGATGCGGATTTCGCAGCTCAACGCATCAAAAAGCTTTCTTTATATGAGTCTATAAAAAATGCTTTTCTCAACGGCAAGGGCAATAAGCATAAAACACTGGTAGATCAATTCGCCTATCCTACAGGTGGATCAGGCGTTGTTTATGAACGCATGGCCGACAAAGTCAGAAACTCCGGTAATAATATCTTTTTAAACACACCTGTGTATCGCATAATTACAAATGAGGGAAAAGTTTTAGGTATCGAATTGGAAGATGGAACATACCGTGAGTACGACCACGTAATCTCTTCAATGCCTTATACAACCATGGTTAAACGGCTGACAGATGTACCCGAAAATATTAAGCATTTAGCAGGGCAATTGAGATTTAGAAACACCGTCGTAGTCTACCTGCAGATTGATTCCCAATCCTTATTCCCTGATAATTGGCTGTATGTACATTCCCCAGATTTAAAAATGGGAAGGGTAACAAATTTCAGAAATTGGGTACCTAATTTATATGGTGATGAACAAAAAACCATCATTGCAATAGAATATTGGTGCAATGATGATGATTCTACATGGCATTTGAGTGATGATGCATTCATAAAATTGGCTTCGAAAGAAATTGCCAGCACCGGATTAGTGGATGCTTGTCTAATTAAAGATGGCTTTGTATATCGTATTCGCAAGTCATACCCCATTTACAGCAAAGGTTATAAGAAAATTCTGAGCCCAATAGAAGATTATATTTGTTCAATCAGAAATCTTTCAGTTATCGGCAGGTATGGTTCATTTAAATATAATAACCAAGACCACAGTATTCTGATGGGGCTTTTAGCTGCCGAAAACATCTTGAGCAACGCGGACCATCGGTTATGTGATGTTAATACAGATTACGAAACGTACCAAGAATCGTCCATTATTACTAAGACTGGATTGTGCAAACAGTAATCGTTGTGATGTGCACAGTTAGCAAAAAACGAATTCTGTATTTAATTTTAATCAATAAAGATGTACAAAAATATCATAGTAGTCACAATAAGTGCTATTATCCTTTGTTTTGCTGCTTTTAACAATAGGTTTCCTTTGTTAACAACTGATACCGGTTATTTTATAAACTCAGGATTCAGCCAAAATACATCATCATATCCGGCAACGGTATATGGATTATTTATTGCTCACTTCAGTTGGGGAAGGTTGATTTGGCTCATCGTATTTAGCCAGTGTCTTATTGTTTCACTCACATTATACTATACCTTTCGTTATTTCACAGTTGGCGGCAATTATCGTGCTCCGTATCTGGCATTTGTATTTTTTTCGACATTTTGTATGTCCGCCTCTGTTATTAGTAGCACTGTAGCACCTGATATTTTTACCAGTGTTACTATTATAACAACAGGCCTTTTGCTTTCTGTTGAAAACTTTTCCCGCCGTGATTTTATAGTCATTGCTACCATAACAGTTTTCAGCTCAGGCATGAGGATTGATAACCTTTTTATAGTGGTAACGATCACATTATTATACGCTATACGACTGACCTGTGTGGATAAAAAAAAATTGACTAGTGGCATACAGCCTAGTTTGAAGCGAGTGATGACGGTTCTGGCTCTGGCAAGTACAACATTTTTTCTAATTGCAGCACTACTTTTTTACTCAACAGGAAATTTTAATATTCATAACTTACTTATGTTCCAGGTTGCAAAAACTAACACATTTGTAGACTCAAAGGGCAATAGCAACGCTGCTGTAAAAGCACCAACCATTAAGAGTTTAGGACTGGATGAAAAGAAATTCTCAAATAGATTCCTGGAGCTAACCGGCATTGAAGTCACTGCTTACAGTAGAACTTTAGAACAATCGGAAACATTTCAGGCAATTTATAGATGGTATAATTCGGATGTAAGAGAGTGTATGATAGCCCGGCAATTTCAAGGCTGGTTGACATTTACCTACTTAAATTTCGCACAATTTCTTTCAATCAGTGGATTTAGTTGTCTTGCAATCCTTGTTTTCGTCATGCGTACAAAATCTAAACCTCAATTCTGGCTTACTTATATCTGCCTGGTTATTCTAATTCAAGTGCTCGTCAGCATGATATTCTTAAACGCCCCAAATTGCAATCTAACAGGAATAATATGGTTATTGCCTATACCTTTCTTCTTCCAACTTTCCTCTAGTAAACGGACAATGAAAAATGAGACAGATTTATTTTCATCAATAGTATTGTAGCACAAGCACGGTAAAGCCATATGAAACCAATTTCACAATACATCAAGCTCGATAAATTAAAGTCAAGGTTCTCACATTTTTGTGCTATAGTATTCTCCGCGTCTCTATTATGTTTTATAGCACTTTATAACACATACCCATTAACTTTCAATAATGATACAGGCGCTTACATAGAGGCAGGATTCTATGGAACTGTTTCCTTTGATCGTCCAATCTTATACGGTTTATTTATCTATTACATGAGTTTGAAAAAGTCTTTATGGTTAGTCGTCATTGCCCAATCAATAATTGTTTCAACCATTGTATATTACTACTTTAAATACACTGCATCATCTTTGAATTTCATACCATATTTTGTTGGGTTTATAGCAGTTGTATCCTTTTTTATGGCAGGATCTTTTGAAGTCAGCTGGCTAATGCCGGATGTATTTACGCCTATATCTATATTATGTGTCGGATTAATTTTTTTTGTCAATAATTTAAAAAAAAGAGACTCATTTATCATTTCAGGGATAGCTATATTAAGCAATGGAGTTCACAACTCCCATTTCTATATATGCATGTGCTTAACTTTGTTATTTCTATTAGGTTTTATTTTTAGACAGCTCAGGCGAATATTTGATTTTTCAGGTGTTAAAATCAGAAGGATATTTTTTGTCCTCCTACTATTGATTTGTAGCAACCTTATGCTTAGTGGCATTCATTACCTGTATGGTGGAGGATTTAGGGCATCGCGTGGAGGTAGCGTTTTCCTGATGAGTAATTTAGTTGAAATGGGGATTATAGATACTTATCTTGCGGAAAACTGCTCTGCAAAAAACTACAAATTATGTGCCTACAGAGATTCTATCCCAAACAATTTTCTTTGGGCAGAGAATAGCCCTATAAATAAAACCGGAGGATGGGTGAAGAACGAGGCCGAATATTCAGCTATCGTAAGAAGTGTTCTTACCACTCCTAAATATTTTGCAGCGTTTATTTATCAATCCGTAATCTACACATTTAAGCAGTTCTTCAACTATGATATGGTTGATATTACTTTACCAAGTGAACGTATTGATGCAGCAATAGCTCGTAATTATTCCCATGAATATTTAAACTACTTAAAGGCACGACAAAGCACTAACCGAATAAGCTTTGGGTTGATCAATTTTATACAAAATCTAATTATCGGGCTATGTCTTTTACTATACTCAATAATCTTTTTATATAGAAAGATGACACTTAAATATAGGCTCTTTGTCTTGTTTGTGATATTGGCCATCAGCATCAATGCATGGGTTTGCAGTACATTTTCCTGTGTATCCCCCAGGTACCAGGCACGTGTCATTTGGCTATTACCTTTACCATTATTTTTGTATTGTTTAGACAGTTCGCGATTCAAAGCTATAATCAAAGAGTAATGTTTAGAGAAGATGTAAATTTGACCAAGTGAATAAAGCGACGATAAAAAAATACCTACAGAGAAATGCTTTTAAGCTTACTTTTATTTTGCTTTGTTCATTATCTCTGTATACGGTCGGTCTTGCATGGCTGTTTTGGGGTTTATTTTTCATCTTGCTCCTATATCTTTTATGGGGTGCTATCAGGTCCTTAAACGGATTCCATTACATTGCCTGGCCACTTCTGTTCATATCACTTATCAGCCTGCCTGTTCTTATAAGAATATTTGTTTTCGAAATATACAATGTACCTACCGAATCCATGGAAGAGGCTTTGTTTCCAGGAGACTATATCATGGTCAGCAAGTTGCATTATGGGCCAGTCCTACCTCAGTCGCCACTTGAAATTCCTTGGGTGAACTTACTGCTTTATTTAAACAAGGATGCTTCTTTCGAAAGAGATTCACTTTGGTGGTCATATAAACGCTTCAGTGGTTTTTCCAAAATTCAACAAGGCGATATTGTCGTTTTTAAAAACGTTGTACATGGCCAAGAAACTCTAGTTAAACGGTGTATGGCATTGCCTGGAAATTCGTTGCAGATTATCAACGGCATTGTTATTGTCAACAATGAACGAGTTAAGACAATTCCTACAACTCTACAATCTTACAGCGTGTTTATGAGTGCTGTCCAGCCATTCAAAAGTTTCGCTGACAGTTTAGCTATACCCTATACACTAACTCATCTTCCAGGTAATCGCTATTACACGGAGGTATCCTTGAATGCAAATAAAAAGAAGTTTATTGACAATTTAGAAGGAATTGATTCGGTTACTTATAATGTAATAAAAGGACTATCGTTTGCTGGAAATTCAAAGTTTGAATGGTCTCCAGACAACCTTGGACCATTATTAATTCCTGCAAAGGGAATGACAGTTCAACTTAATGAGAGTAACTGTAATTTATATAGCAATATCATCAAAAGTGAACAGCAAGACCTTCATGATGAATGTCTTGCTGTTCACTTAAATGGTAAAAAATCATTTCAATACACATTTAAAAAGAATTATTATTTCATGATGGGAGACAATCGTAATCATTCGTATGATTCCAGGTTTTGGGGGCTTGTGCCCGAAAACTACATTGTTGGTAAAGCAATTTTATAGCCCCCCTGCAGTCTCCGTAAATTAGATTTTTTATTAATAGAGTCTTGAATCAATCATCTTGAGCCGAAGCCTTCTTGATTTTCTTCCCGGCCTATTTTTAATTTATGGGGCGAATTCTTAAATAATGTTGGCAAATTCTTAAACCAAACTTATTATCCTCATTTTAAGATGTAAACAATAATATATTTACTAAAAGCATTTTAAACAATGAAAAAAAACACAAAAAACAGCTTCGCCCTAGCATTCAAGATTTTGGGCGGAATTGCCTTGACGGCAATGTTATTTCTGAATGTGATGGTTGTGACCCAAAATGATGGCAAGGGGGGGCATCTTTCAGTAGGTGCCTTAAAATCTTATGCACAAACTAGTGGCAGTGACGGTAGCAGCAGTGGCAGCAGTAGCAGTGGTGGCAGTAGCAGCGGCAGTGGTGGTGGCACTGACACAACAAAGACGCCTCCCAGTACTCCAATTTTGTATCATGAAGGTAAAATGAAATCTTCAAGAATTATTTGTAAAACTGAACCTCTTAATTTATCGATATCTGGGTTCAACAAAACCGGGACGACCTACACTGCTGCTACACTTAGTTTGAATTTTGGCTCAGGCGTTAATTATGCATACAATTGCGAAGCTGGCGGCAATTTGGTTGTCTGTCAAGTAATAAATTGTTATGGCCAAACTATTTTAACAGTAGTAGAAAAAAGTTGATACTGCACAAAATTTGCGAAGAACTTTAAGTAACGTTTTCCTTAATAATCTTTGTAAATAAACGTTCAATGTTGTGTGTTCTAGTTCGCTTTATTAGAACGCACAATATTGAACATTATGTTATCTGAATTATCCTTAACTCACACCCATTTAATCAAAATGCTTTTCTGACTAACATTAGGTTTTTAATGGAAATAAGTAAATCCAAAAGTACAGTTCTTAATAAAGTCAAATTCAATACAAGGCATAGGCAACCTTGCAAATAGATATTAGCACTACACAAATCAAATAGAAATATTTATTTTTTAAAAAGGGAAATACGAATGCAGTAGCTTATCTCGATTTTAACCATTTTGATAGTAAACTGTAGCAGTTTAATACTGCATGACATCTCCAAAGCACCTTAAACCTTCTCAATTATGAGCTCCTCACCTAAAATTTTAATAAAACTTGCTTCGCTATTTTTTTTTCTGACCGTAGTGCATGGCTGTCGTTATAAAAAAAAGCCACTAATTTTTGATATTGGAAATTCAAAATTTCACGAAAAGATAGTGGTTAATGATACCTCTTACACAAACGCCCACTCCATTGACTCAATTACCAGCGAATTTCAATTCATAAAACTAGAAACCAAACCAGAATGTTTGATTGGTGCGATTAATAAAATTATAAAGCTTAAAAATTATCTGATTATTCTTGATAAAAGAGTAGCAAACAACGTTTTTATATTTACTGCACAGGGCCAGTTTATAAGCAAAATATTGAATCAGCGAAATAACGTGGAAGGTGCTATAGCGGATATTGATGTAAGAAATGATACCCTTTTCGTCTTACATCACAGTAAAATTCCATCCATTCATTTTTACAATATGCAGTGGAAAAAAATAGGTGCATATTACTTTCAAGATCTTTATCCAGCAAATATGTGTATTGCTGATTTCGGCTTGATCACCTATTCTAATTTTACACAAAATAGGAAAGGGTATTTGTATCGTATAATTTCCTCTGATCTCGTTTCTCACAGGAAAATCAAACACGGTTTCTTACCTTACAAAGATTCGCTTGTCTCTTTTGTCACACTTCTTTTAGACAACAATATTTTCAAGGGGAAAGAAAGGATACTTGTACACGAATTCGCTAATGATACGCTTTACAGCTTAAACGCTAAAACGGGAATGCCATCGGATTCGGATCACGTTGTACATTTTCTGAAAAATGGTATGTCAAATAAATTTGGCGACCCACTATTCATAAAAGACGCGACTACTTATATAACATATAATAAAATCTCCACATTATCTGACATCGTTTGGGAAAATGACAAATACCTGTATTTCAACTATTTGAACAAATCACAAGAAATGTTTTTCTTATGGGATAAGAAAAGTAAAAAAAGCATTATTAACACACTTGCGTTAATAAGCGCCAAAAATGGCATTCAAATACCAACGCTTTGGTTCAAAAGTGATAATGAGTCCGAAATACTAACTTATTACAACTCCCACAATATTTTTCAAAGTCCGGAGACGTTTTCCAGATTCAGAGAAATGTCCAAAGTTTTTACCTCATACAAAAAATCAGATAATCCCGTAATTTGTGTGATCGCTTTGAAATAAGCAAGATAGATGTATGATAAACTTTTTTCTGTATTTGCTTAAACATTAAAGATACAACCTGTAACCAGAGGAAAAATTGCTAATTGTGGTGTAAGTTAATAGACAAGCCCCACTGCAGATGAAAAAAACGTGCATCAAATTGTCTACAATGGATCTTATATCGTTTGTGTGAATTTTACTCAATGTGATTAAGGCGGTATGATAGGTTCGCAAATTGTTCCAAAGCATTATCAGAAAAACATCACAATTCCCTTGATATAGTACATCAAATAATAACAAACATCCGTCGTAGGACCTACGTCTTTTTATAAACCATGAATGTAACTATCACAAAAAAATATATTAATTTAACGTGCATATCAGTTATCTGCATTTTGTTTTCTTGTAAGTCTAAACCTGTAAACAACTTCATTTCCAATAACACCGACGCGACTAAGCAACTATTATTAGATTGCGAACTTTTATCCTTGACAGACGATTATCAGGTATTGAAACATGATTTCACAAATCAAGTCTTTAAGAAATCTACATTAACAAAAGTGCATAACCCAATATTGTTTTTTAGATATGACTACACGGCATGCAATAGCTGTACTGATATTATTATCGCAGCTATAAAAGAGGCACACATTGAAAACAGAGTCAATACCTTGATAAATTTCGACGAAAAGCGCCAGTACATAGCATGGAAAGCTAACACAAATATGGAGAATACTTATTGGTTGAAACGAGGAGAGCTGAATATAAAATCTGAATTTTCCGGGAACTCGTTCTTGTTTTTATTTCACCCTGAGACCAATACTATATCCCATGTTTTTACTCCAATAAAAAATCTGCCCACCAGGACCTCTAATTATTTAAAAATTGTAAATTCTTTAATAAATTCTACAAGTAAGTAGAGCTAATTTAGATAAAGGAATAAGAAGTGAAAACATAAGAAATAGCTACTTCACAACTAATCTTTGGGTTTAAACATGCTATTATTTAAATAAACAGATTGATAAGTCCTATAGGGGATGAATAAATATTTAATTACTGTTTTATTTCTACTAGGATTAAATTTGATTGCCAGGGCACAAACCGGAAAGGTTATGGTTACGGGCACCCTGTGCGACTCCAGTTCCAGAAAAGGGATTGCTTACCTTGATTTTAACGTTTATTCTGATAAGGCAAAAAGTACTCAAAAAGTGCTATGTAACTCAGCCGGTGTATTCAGCTTTAGCTTAGCCGACACGGGCAGATATACTTTGAGTGTGAACAGCAGTTTGTATAAACATTATACAAAAACAATACATGTCCGCCAAGCGCTTTTGCAGTTAGACACTATATTAGTCAGCTCCAAGACAATTGCCTTGAAAGCCGTCGAAATCAAGAGTTATACGCCGGTGAGGCGGGTAAACGACACCATTGTGTTTGATACCAGGGCGTTTACCTACGATATCAATTCATTCTCAAAAAACCTTTTCAAAGAACTGCCCGGCATGACCGTGAGCAGAACCGGACAAGTACTCTTTTACGGTGAGCAGATAACCAAAGTACTGGTTGACGGAGAACCCTTTTTTGAAAACGGACCTGCCACCGCTATGGAATTTTTAAGAAGCGGAGCAATCAGTAAGGTTAACGTTTACTATGAAAATAAAAAAAGGGTGGTCAATATTATTTTAAAGCCTAATGCTAAAAGAGGGTATTTTGGAGGTTTTGAAAGTCTGGCCGGCGAAAAGGATGTTTTTGGGCTGCAGGGCACTTTAAACTTGTTTAATAAAAAAACACGCTTAGGTGCATCAGGGCTCACCAGCACGTTGGGGAACTCAAAATTAAACTGGACCGACCCGAAAACTGTTGAACTTAACCATGAAATTTTTAACAGGATTGAAGCACTGCCTGCTTTTTTACAGGAAGGTTCTTATTTTAAACTCGGAGACGGAGTGCCGCATACCCTAATCGGGAATTTGTTTTACTCTAACAAATGGAACCGCAGTAAAATAATCGTCGATTATCATCGAGCAAGTGCTAAAACAACTTCGGAATATACTATTACACAAAAAAACTTATTGCCGGAAATAGCTACCAGTTCCGATATCAGCGGCATTAATGAAAAAAATAAAAACGGACAAACCCTGTCTGTCGGGTATGAGATATTCCCATGGAAAAATGCAACGCTTAAGGTTAATTCCCAAAACTTTACCGGCGACTATCAATCTCAGTTAAACTCCGTTAACGCTTCCTACGACAAGGATCGCATTTTAATCAATGATCAAACACTTAATCAGTTGGCTAACGGGCATGAGGCATCCACTGATAACACAGTAAGCCTGGCGCAAACGCTTAATCACAAGAGTAATTTTTACTTTAATTTTAAGCAGTTCTACAGCCAAAAGAAAGGTTCGCTCTTAACAAACAGCATCAGCAGGTTAAATAAACAGGGCATTTTTTCTGTTGATACCCTTAACCTTGATAAACAGGCAACCACCGAAGAATGGAATCATGCTGTTACATTGATTTATAAAATAAAGTTTATAAAAAATATCTCCCTTTCGACAGAACTTTCTGGCGGTAACAATTTAAATAAAGCCAGTATTTTAACCTACAGAATACAAAACAACGTAGGTGTGTTAGACAGGGCTTTAAGTAATGAGCTAACCTATGAAAACAAATATGCTGTAGTGCGCCCAAGTTTAGAATACACCATAAAAAAAGGCACTCTGCTTTTTGGAGCGAGGTACATCTATAATTCTTACCTGCAAAGCAATGTTTCGGCGAGCAGTCAGTACAAAGAAAAATATAGCAATTGGTCGCCTTATATAATCCTTGACTTAAATTTTCCACGAAACAAAAATCTAAACATCGATTATGTAAACAACCCGATCCGCCCGGCCTATTATCAAAAACAGGCCATTCAGCAAAACGCCGATCCAATGAACGTTTTTATCGGGAATCCTGATTTAAAACA
>CAXYKR010000472.1:0-6410 GCA_964277815.1 uncultured Mucilaginibacter sp.
AAAAAAGTACCGTTATGCCAACCGTCGTCGCGCCACAAATCGGCAATGGGTGCCTGCGGCGAGGCAGCCACCAATGCCGGGTGACGGCTCAACAAAGCGGTAGTAGTATAAAAGCCGGGATAAGAAATACCCCATACCCCCACTTTGCCATTGTTGTTAGCCACGTTTTTTAACAGCCAGTCAATAGTGTCGTATGTATCGGTGCCTTCATCAACATCCTTGTTGGTCTTATGCTCTTCCAGCTCGGGTGTCATTTCCTCGTACATCCCCTCGCTCATCCACCGGCCACGCACATCCTGGTAAACAAAAATATAACCGTCTTGCATAAACTGAGTAGATGGGCCTAACCTTGGTTTGTACTTGTCAGTGCCGTAAGGTGCCACGCTGTAACAGGTCCGGTCCATCATAAATGGATATTTTTTTGACTGGTCTTTGGGCACATATACCGAGGTAAACAACTTTTTACCGTCGCGCATGGGTATCTGGTATTCGTATTTGGTATAATGGTCTTTTACGTAAGCTGCATCGGCAGCGCCGGCTCCGGGTTGCCCGGCAGCTGCAAAAGCAACCAAAACACCAATAATGGATAAGAAGATTTTCATACTAAGGGGAATTAAAAATATAAACATACAAAAAAGGCCGCTTTTGTTGAAAAGCAGCCTTTCTAAGTTATATATGTAGTTTACTTGTTACTCGTTAATTGCTTTAACGCCCGGCAACTCTTTACCTTCCATATATTCTAACAGCGCACCACCGCCGGTTGACACGTAGCTTACCTCATCGTTTAAGCCGAATTTTGAAACGGCTGCTGCCGAGTCGCCGCCACCAATCAGCGAGAAAGCGCCGTTTTGTGTAGCTTTCACTACTGCTTCGGCAACAGCTTTGGTGCCTTTTTCAAATTTTTCCATTTCAAAAACACCCATCGGGCCGTTCCATAAAATGGTTTTCGAACTTTCAATCACTTCGGTAAATGCTTTGATTGATTCAGGACCAATATCTAAGCCCATCCATCCTTCTTTAATATCCTTGTTAGGGGCAGTATCAGTGTTGGCTTCGTTGGCAAAAGCATCAGCAATGATTGAGTCTGTTGGCAATAACAGGTTTACACCTTTATCTTTTGCTTTTTGGATGAGTTGCAAAGCCAGCTCTTGCTTATCCTCTTCAACCAATGATTTACCAATGTTACCGCCTTGTGCTTTGGCAAAGGTATAAGCCATACCACCGCCAATAATCAGGTTATCTACCTTGTCGAGCATGTTCTCAATCAGCAGTAACTTGTCGCTTACCTTGGCACCACCCATAATAGCGGTAAAAGGTTTGGCGGCGCCGTTTAACACTTTTTCGGCATTTTCAAGTTCGGCACCCATCAGGTAACCAAAATATTTGGCGTCCGGGAAAAACTGCGCAATTACCGCGGTAGATGCGTGGGCACGGTGGGCTGTACCAAAGGCATCGTTTACATAAACGTCGCCAAGCTTGGCTAATTTTTCGGCAAAGTCTTTGTCGCCTTTTTCTTCTTCTTTGTAAAAACGTAAGTTTTCCAGTAAAAGCACTTCGCCATCTTTCAATGCGGCAGCTTTATCAACGGCTTGCCGACCAATACAGTCATCAGCAAACTGAACCTCTTTGCCCAACAATTCAGACAAATGCGGGATGATGTGTTTGAGGGAATATTTTTCGGTGGGTCCTTCTTTTGGACGGCCCAGGTGCGACATCAGAATCAATGAGCCGCCATCAGCCAAAATCTTTTTCAAGGTTGGCAAAGCTGCGGTGATGCGGTTGTCGTCAGTTATTTTGTAATCTTTATCCAGTGGAACGTTAAAATCAACCCTAATCAGGGCTTTCTTTCCGGCAAAGTTTAATTGGTCAATTGTTTTCATGAAGTTAGCACGTCAAATGAGCTGCCAAATTCAGAAATTAAAATTACAATAACCAAAAAAGTGTGCAATTCACACTAAGAAACTTTTGAACTATCTGTATCTGTCACAACAGCCGATGATACGGGCCAGCAAACCGATTACTGTATTTTGAGATACATCGCATAATGTGGCCCGATACCCGCAATATCAAACTCGGGCGACACCACTTCAAATCCTAAATTGCCGTAAAAGCCGGCCGCTACTTTACGGGCATTACACCAAACATAATTTACTTTTTGCCCACGCAGGTAAACAACAGCAAAGTTAACCAGTTGAGTACCCAAGCCTTTACCCTGGTAAGCCTTCAGTGTGGCCATCCCCCGGAGCTGGTAACCCTTACCTGCAAAATCGCCATACGGCTGCGGGTGAAAGGAAGCAATACTCACTAACTGTTCGCCGTCAAAATATCCGAGGTGAAAACTTTCCGGGTTATCATCACCGTGAAAACGGCATTGCTCTAAAGTCAGCTTACCCTCGCGCAATATTTCGTTGCGGATGGGCAGAATATCATCTTTCGATATAAATTTTATCATTGATGCGTTGCTGTTAATTTTACTGGTCGGTTGATGAATTATACTGCTGGCAAATTGACTATTTTCTCCACCAAATCAGCCAGGCGGCTACTGTATCCCATTTCGTTATCGTACCAGCCAACAACTTTTACCATATCGCCTACAATGGAGGTTAACTGCGCATCAAATATACAGCTGTGCGGATTATCTAAAATATCGGTAGACACAATAGGGTCTTCGGTATACTCTAATATAGTTTTCATGGGGCCATCGGCCGCCTGTTTAAAGGCTGTATTAATAGCTTCGACCGTTGCCGGCTTTTTGAGCAGACAGGTAAAATCGGTTAATGAGCCATTAAGCACCGGAACCCGGATGCCCGCACCGCCTAATTTACCATTCAGATGCGGAAATATAGACGTAATAGCTTTGGCAGCCCCCGTAGTGGTTGGGATAATAGAAGCTGACGCGGCACGCGCCCGGCGCAAATCTTTATGTGGTGCATCGTGCAGGTTCTGGTCGCCCGTCATGGAGTGTACCGTGGTAATGTAACCTTCAACAATCCCCCAGTTATCCTCGAGCACCTTTACCATGGCAGCAACGTTGTTGGTGGTACAAGAGGCGTTAGACAGCACCTTCGACCGTAAATCAATTTCGCCATCGTTTACCCCTAAAACCACTGTAGGTACCGTTTTGCCACCGGCCGGGGCCGACAAGATTACCTGTTTAGCACCCGCCGTTAAATGTTGGTTAGCGCCATCCAGCGAAGCAAACTTACCGGTTGACTCAATGACCAAGTCAATGTCTAACTCCTGCCATGGTAAATTAACGGGTATACTTTCTGCCAGTACTTTGATTGCCTTGCCATTGATGTACAGGTGGTGGTCGTCAGCTTCCACTTGGCCTTTAAAGCCGCGGTGTACCGTGTCATACTTAAATAAATGGGCCAGCGTACGGGTATTGGTGATATCGTTAATCGCCACGACCTCAATATAAGGCCGTGCCAAAATATTACGTAAAAATATACGGCCTATGCGGCCAAATCCGTTAATGGCAATTCTCATGGCAAACACGCTTTATCTTTGGCAAAAGTATAAATTACGAACGTTTACTAAACATCTGCAATTCCATTGCGCTGTCATAAATCAACAACGAATACCAGCCCTTCCATCCAAACATCACCTAAAACTCCAGCATTATCTTACCTATATGGCTACTGCTTTCCATTAAACGGTGGGCTTCGGCAGCATCTTGTGCCGGGAAGATTTGATGAATTACGGGCTTGATTTTGCCTGCATCAACAAGAGGCCAAACATGCTTTAACAAGGCCTGCGCAATAGCCGATTTAAAAGCCTTATCGCGCGGGCGCAGTGTGGAACCGGTAATGGTTAAGCGCTTGCGCATCACTGCGCTTAAATCTACGCTGGCATCTTTACCCTTCATGGTATTAATCATTACCAAACGCCCTTCTTCGGCCAACACCTCGATATTACCGGGCGTGTAATCGCCGCCAATCATATCCAATATCACGTTTACTCCTTTGCCCTGCGTAGCTTGTTTAATCACTTCTACAAAGTTTTCCTGTTTGTAATTTATGGCTTTGGCAGCGCCTAAATGCTCGCAAAACCGGCATTTATCTTCGCTTCCCGCCGTTACAAATACGGTACTGCCCAAAGCTTTGGCTATCTGAATAGCGGTTACGCCAATACCACTGCTACCGCCGTGCACCAGCAAGCTTTCGCCTGGCTGCAGTTGGCCACGGTCAAACACATTGCTCCAAACGGTAAAAAAGGTTTCGGGCAACGAGGCTGCTTCGGTAAAACTCAACTGACCTGGTACCGGCAAACACTGCCCCACGGGCGCTATACAATACTCCGCATAACCACCGCCGCTTACCAGGGCACATACCCTGTCGCCGGGCTGCCATTGAGTAACCGCCGAACCAACGGCTTCGATTACTCCGGCTACTTCCAAACCCGGTATATCCTGCGGCGCTCCCGGCGGTGGCGGGTAAACGCCTTTGCGCTGGGCTACGTCGGGGCGGTTTACACCGGCAGCGGCAACTTTAATCAGCACTTCGTCAGGCATTGGTTCAGGCTTGGGCACGTCGACCAGCTTCAGCACATCCGGTTCGCCGGGTTTGGTTATGATAATGGCTTTCATTTAACAGCAATATTTACCCAATAACTTCGGTATGGTGGTTAAGTTTCAATGAACAATTTTTCATTGATGATTTATAAGTTGCAACTCCAATCCTCCCCGTACTTTTAAACGTATATTTGAGCAAAAACACTAAACAATTCTATGTCTTTACAAATAGGCCAACCAGCCCCTCAATTTACCCTGATTTCGTCTGATTTAAAAGAAACATCATTATCCGATTTTAAAGGACGAAAAGTAGTATTACATTTTTTCCCGATGGCTTTTACAGGCACCTGCACTACACAGCTTTGTACCCTCCGCGATAACTTTGGCTTTTATGAAGGCCTGAATGCCGAAGTACTGGGCATTTCGGTAGACTCGCCATTTACCTTGGCTAAGTTTAAAGAAGAAAACCATTACCAGTTCCCGTTACTGTCCGACTTCAACAAAACAGTTTCTGAAAGCTACGGCGCTATTTACGATGAGTTTGTGTTTGGCCTTAAAGGTGTGGCCAAGCGCGCGGCCTTTGTAATTGACGAAGACCAGAATATTATTTATGCCGAGGTATTAGAATCGGCCGGCGATTTGCCCAATTTTGACGCGATTGAAGAAAAGCTGAAATAAATATTTCGTTTTTAATTAAGGGCGTTAATCTTTTTTAGTGAAAGATTAACGCCTTTTTATTTGTTTAATGCCGGGTTCACCTACCTGCCATTCGTTTAACCATTGACTATGCTGATACTTATCCCATAGCGCCAAATAAATAAATGT
This sequence comes from uncultured Mucilaginibacter sp., assembly GCA_964277815.1. Lineage (GTDB taxonomy): Bacteria > Bacteroidota > Bacteroidia > Sphingobacteriales > Sphingobacteriaceae > Mucilaginibacter. The sequence continues at coordinate 5,342 of CAXYKR010000472.1, forward strand.
AAAATATTTCACTGATTACTAACACGATAAGTAAATTCCATCATTTTATCTCATATTTTTTTTCAAATTTATTTGAGGTTAATCAATCTAATGCTATCTTTGCACTCCCTTCAAGGACGGACTTGTAGCTCAATTGGATAGAGCATCTGACTACGGATCAGAAGGTTAGGGGTTCGACTCCCTTCAAGTCCACTTTTTTATTATAAAGCCTTTCCGTATCATTGCAGAAAGGCTTTTATTTTTAAATTAAATTCAAAGGATGCTAAACCTTGTTTTGTTCGGTCCTCCCGGCGCTGGAAAGGGCACACAATCTCAAAAACTAATTGAAAAATACGGATTAATTCACCTTTCAACCGGTGATTTATTACGTAACGAAATAGCACAAGGTACTACCCTTGGCTTGGAGGCTAAGAAACTGATGGACGAGGGCCTGTTGGTTCCTGATGAAGTAGTAATTGGCATGATTAGCAACAAACTGGATGCTAACCCACAAGCCAAAGGCTTCATTTTCGATGGCTTTCCGCGTACCGTTGCCCAAGCTGCAGCACTCGATACCCTTTTAAACGAGAAAAACACCGCTATATCAGGCATGATTGCTTTAGTGGTTGATGACCAGGAACTGGAAAACCGCTTACTGCTTCGCGGTAAAGATTCGGGCCGCCCTGATGATGCTAACCCAGAAGTGATTCGCAAACGCATCAACGAGTACAATAACAAAACTGCACCTGTAGCCGAGTTTTACAAAGGACAGGACAAATTTACCAGCATTAATGGCATCGGTTCTATCGAGGAAATATTCAGTTCAATTTCTTCGGTAGTTAATCAGTACTAAGATATTTGTTACTTACCTCCAATTTCGGATTTAGACAGAACGCACTGAACTGTTTAAATCCGAATTTGTTGTTTAAAGACCGAGCATAAAAGTTGCAAGGTTATAAATTTGATCATAAATAGTTACGTCGCCCAGCCGACTAATGGACTACAAAATACTACCCCCATCAGCCAAGGTTCCAACTTTGTTGATTATGTAAAAATATGTTGCCGGTCGGGCAAAGGCGGAGCAGGCTCT
>CAXYKR010000473.1:0-3931 GCA_964277815.1 uncultured Mucilaginibacter sp.
CAGGCGGGCAACGGCTTGTTCGAAAGTGCAGATTCCGTCGATCAGCCCTATACTCTGAGCCCAGGTAGCCGAACCGGTCTGGCCTTTGGCCCAAGCGCCCGGCTTGCCCTGCAATCGATCGCCACGATTTTCTTGCACTTTAGCGATGAACGCTTGAGCGATGCTGGATAGGTCAGCATCTAACTCATCAAAGTCGCCGGCCAATGCATCCCGAAAAGACTTGTTTTTTTCAGTGCTCTCTTTGGCATAGCGTTCAATGACCTTTATACCCATTGCAGACAACCGTTCACTGTGGTCATAAATGGTTTGATAAACGCCGATGGAGCCGATGGTATTTAAGTCGTGCGAAGCATAGACTTCATCAGCGCTGGTACCTACCCAAGTACCACCACTGCACATCATGCCGTCATTGATGAAAGTTAAAGTTGGCTTGCCAAAATTATAAATGGCATCAGCCAAAGAAGGCGTGCCGGTTACCTGGCCACCTGGGCAATCAGATTCGATAAGTAAGCCACGAATATTTTTGTTATCCTTTGCTTCCTTTACCAACTGCGTTAGGTCATAAGAGCCCGCCGAGCAGTAACCATACTTCATGATAGGACCAATCAAATCGATTTTAGCAAAGCTTCCTTCCGGGGCTTTGTCGAAACCAGAAAAGTAAGATGGCGTAACAAGTGTAGCAGCGGCAGGACCACCAGCAATCACGCATACCCTTTCTTCAGGCTTCCGAACAGCAGCCTGACCGAAGTTTACTGCTTTACCTTCAAGCACATTAGCCCAAATAGGTAAGTTATCGGACGCCCAGGCTTTATCGATAAGCCAGCTGTTTCTAAGGATACTTGATATTAATTGAAATTCGCTGTTGATCATCAGGTGCAATTTTACTTCACCTGAAATACATAGAAAACGACCGGTTTTACAGCTGATAAGCTGGTGCGGTGTTTTTTCCGCTGCCGGCAAAAGTAAAACTATAGCCTTTGGCTTCGCCTGGACGTGTACCTGAAGTAAAACTATAGCTAAAGCTTAGCGGCGCTTCGTACCCCACCATCCGGTACCGCCCATGGTTATCGCGAACTACCAACAGGAAAGTTTGCCATGGGCTGCTCATGGTTTGCAGCAGCTGTAAAAAGAACAAGTCATCACCAGGATAAAAGCCGGTAACTTTCCAGTTATAGGCGGTTCCGTTAGCATCAGGTACTGCTTCTTCATCAAAAACCAGCTTTTCGAGCGCAGAACGGCCGTTAAAAAAACGCATACCTCCATAAAAAGATGGTGGCTGCGAGATAATATTATTATTTACTGAAGGTAACGACTGTATCCAGCCGGCCGGTGCAAACTGGAATGAAGCTAAACCGCCCATGTTGCTGAGCGGCAGATTTGGAAAGTCCGTAATCATAATACCAAAGCTCGGCGCCTGGCGTTGATATCAAAACGACACGCCAAAACGCTTAAGTTTTGGTTAAGTTTTTTTTCCGACCGAAATGTCTGTAATTATTAAGCAGATAAGGCTTCGCGTAAGGCTTTACGGTGCCGCTCGTACTTCTTCTCCATGCATTTAAGGGTAAGCAGGTTTTCGTTAAGACCGTAATGCTCGCGAAACGCAAAGTAATAGTCCTGAAGTTTACCCTGCTTCATGGTTGCACATACATCCATCCAGTTGCAAAAATCCTCATCCAAATTGTAAAGCACCAGGTTATTGAAATCGACTACTTTTTGCGGATGAATGAACAGGCCCTGCTTAGACCAGATACGCTCCGTAGTACGCAGGCGCAAAGTTTCCGTATACTTTTCCTTATTTACCTGGACACCTTCTACCGGTTGCAGGTGAGATAATGCATTAAAAAGAAATATGCCATACTGGTTGTTGCGATAAAGTTCAAAAGGTGCCACGGGATATTTATAGCGCAAAAACGCTTTAACTAAAGGTGTAACCTCTATTTTTAGGTCTAATGTCATTCTAATCAGGGGAACGCTAATATACTCAAAATAAAGGTAGTAAGGGCGATCTATAGGTGAAACGACAGAGCTCAGACAAAACCGTCAAAAATCCCCCAAAATGGCTGTCGTTTATTTAGGTTCCAGCCCGAATGATATTTGCTTATCCTAAATCCGCCGTATCCTAATCATACGGAAAAGAGACGCTATATATGCACCAGGTGCAACTTTTTGCCCCTCTCCTATCTCTTCCACTACCTGCGATGGCGCCCCGAGCCCTGCAAATTTCATTAACTTTTTAACCGAACACTTAAGGCCTGACTATCAGCAATATAATTCTTGACCCGAAGCGTTTTTTTTATTAACCGCCCGAAATCAATTTCTTAACCGGCCCTTTTGGTTAATAAATATTCTTAACCCTGATTGATAGTTAATAAAATAATCTAAACTCTTTAACCTTATAGCAGCCTCAAATCGAACGGTTTAAAATGGAAAATAACAAAACGGTTAAGAAGTTAATAAACTTAGTAGGTTAAAGTATTTGAAGGGGTACGGGGAACTATGGCTTTTAAAGCCGGCTGAGGAAAAAAGGTGTTCGCCTCGTACCTCGGCTCACGAGTTGTTCAGTACCATTTTGCTTTTAAATACGATAAGCAACCCTCGAAACGGAAAGTGCAGGGCGCAGGTAATCGGGCCACACCTAAATGCAGCTTTGTAGTAAGAATTTGTTCGTGACTAATTGATGCTTTGAGCGTAGCCTGGTACCGGTAACAGCGCTTCTAAACGGGGATCGTTAAGTTGCGGCCGCATCTGTGGGTAAAAGCTTAGCGCTGCAAACCACTCCAGCGCTGCCGGTATGAGGTCAAGTTGATGCTCCTGGAAGCCGATAGTTTCAAATGCGTGCCACCATTGGAACAACTGGCCATAGAAACACAACTCATCGTTGGACGGCTGAAAGTGCCGATTGATGTGCAGCGGGTATATCATAATTTTCAAACCGCTTTCCTGATGATAGATATAGCGTAGCTTTAAGCTACTTGCTTTATCTATGATCGGCAGAATTTGAAATTTTTGTTCCGGCATAAAGCAAAAATAAAAAAAGCCAGTGGTTAGCCGGCTATAAATACTTCCTAAGCTGTAAATGATTACGCTATCGGGTTCCATCAAACAATTTATGCTAATATTATTAGTAATTTAAATTTTGTTTGCAGATTTGAGCTATGGAATTTCCTTCACCCCAAAATTTTTACGAGTGGCTTGCTCCGGGCCTATTCGGTTGGGTAGGGATGTGGGCTAAAATTAAACATGCTTTGCCGGCGAACTGCAGCGACTTTATCACGTCCAGCTTTGCAGAAGGCCTTGTCATTGATATCGGAAGCTGTAAGCCTGAGTATAAAGAAAAATACTACTGTCAGGAGCATTTTAGAAAGAACGCTGTGCTGATGGCTGCTCAAATAACCCGCGGCGTAAAAGAATATATGCTCCGCCACGGATTTAAATCCATGTACATTGATATTACTATTAAATGTGATGGATTAGAGTATGTGGCTAAAATGCATATCTGCAACAGGGTTAGGGAACAATTACCCAAAAACATTGCTTAAATCAATTCGTGCAGAACAAAAAAAACCGGTTGTCAGCCGGCTTGTAGCGTAGTAATATTATCTAAAAAAAGCCAGGCTTCTGGTGAATACTTCTCACTGACCAAAGACTGCATCGTGTAGCCGGCATCCTCATAATCATCATGCTCTTCATGCAACCAGCCATCAAATTTTAAAATATCAATATGAATTACCTGGAAGGACATAGACAACTCGATATCATAATAATCGCTTAAACGAAGGTCAAAGAAATCAGTGAACAATCGTTTAGCTTCATTATAGTCGGTTAGCTTCATGGCCTTTCGCCTCCCATGCGCTCCTTATGAAATTTGGCAACCGTAAGTCGATGTGTTTTTAGTATTCTGCCAATGGCCGAATAAGAGATATTGGCATCA
>CAXYKR010000474.1:0-11599 GCA_964277815.1 uncultured Mucilaginibacter sp.
GATTTGCTACCTATACTGAATCTTGCCTGACGTACAAGGATATATATATTTGTCTTTGTAGCCATATTGCACACGACTGAAGTATGATACCAATACGTTTTGCTGACTGCTGGTACTACCGGTAGTAGTTGCGGCCGCATTTAAAGTTTGAATAGTACTACTGGTATACCCGCCTACTGACGACACCGAAGATTGGTCTAACCTATCAAGGTTGTAAGATTGCCCTAACAATATACTCAAGCTATGTACACCATTAAAAGTCTTGTTATAATTCAGCGTGTTTTCATTCACAAAAGTTAACCTTTTATAACTGCTGTACGAACCCGAGGTGGCCGCAGTTAAGTTGGTATTGGTTAGCGGATTGAATGTTCTTGCGGCTGCAGTACCGGCAACGGTATATGGGGTATATGACCGTGAGTTGTTATCGGTATTGTCTAAGTTTAAGGAACTCCGTAAAGTTAAATCTTTAGTAATCTGATACTCGGCATATAGTGAGGTTAGCGTGCGGAAACGTTTGGTTTCACCTACAATATTCTCTAGCTTGGCTACCGGGCTATTGGTGGAGTTACTCCAGGTATACTGAGCATTTTTGAACGCGTTGGCGTATAAGCCCACACTATCTTCCTGGATAGGCGACATACTCAGCGACTGGTGGAAAATATTGTCTTTGCCCTCAACACCGGGATCATTGGTAATGGAGTATGTTGGGGCGATGTTGATACCCGCCTTTAGCTTTTTAGAGGCATTAACTTCAACATTTGCACGTGCAGAATAAGCTTTGTAACCTAAGCTTTTCACAAACCCGTTTTGGTCGGCATAGTTACCCGAGATGAAATATTTTACATTGTCGGTACCGCCACTGGCTGACAACTGGTGGTTTTGCACTAAACCTTTCTGCTCAATTTCCTTTTGCCAGTCTATGTACTGTAAGCCAGGATGACCTGGGATGGCCCAGCGCGGGTCGAGGAAATAAGCAGCGTTGAAAGTGCCCACAATAGCCAAACGCTGCGCAGCGTTATCATTCGCGGTCGCACCATTGGCACCGTAACGCAGTACGTAGGCCGCATTTATCATCTCGGTGGCACGGTCAATCCACTGGTCGCCGTTCAACATTTTAAGTTTTTTAGCCGGTGCGTTATAACCTACATAAGTGTTGTAGCTAATTTGCGCCTTGCCTGATTTACCCCTCTTAGTCGTAATTAAAACTACACCATTAGACGCTCTTGAACCATAAATGGCCGCAGCCGCAGCATCTTTCAATACTTCGATGTTTGCAATATCGTTAGGGTTGATATTGTCAAGCGGATTGCCTGTTGAAAAGCTACCGTTAGTGCCTTGTGCCGCGGTTGATAGTGGAAAACCATCAATTACGTACAGTGGCTCGTTACCGGCACTGATAGAGCCGCTACCGCGCACCTGTACGCTAAATGCCTTACCTGGTACACCGGTGGTTTGTTTAACCACCACACCCGCTAACTGGCCAACCAAGGCCTGGTCTACACGTGCAATAGGGCGCTCTTGCAAATTGTCCGCCTTTAAACTCGCTACCGACCCGCTCACGTTGCTTCTTTTCTGCGTACCGTAGCCAATAACTACCACGTCAGTAAGTTGCTTGCTGTCTTTAGAAAATTTGATGTTAATTACCGGATTATCGCCCACGGTAGCTTCCTGGTCGGTATAACCTAAAAGCTTAAACACCAGCACATCGCCTTTGGCAGCTTTAATACTGTATTTACCGTTTACATCTACCGCCGTACCGCCGGCCTTATTTCTGATGGTCACGTTGGTACCGGGCGCAGTCTCGCCGGTATCGTCGGTTACAGTACCGGTTACGGTAACCTGCTGAGCAAACGCCGTGCTTATGCCCAACAGGCATGTCACCAGCATCAAACTCACTTTTTTGCCATTAAAATAATGGAGTAAATTATTTATCATACAATTTAATTTATTCGGCGCTGCCGTACCTGCAGCTTCAACAATTGGTTTTCTCAATATTAGCCAATCAGTAAGCGGTTAGTGTCCTGACCTATCCTGTTTGTAATATTTTTATTACCGTTATTAAAAATCAATAAGAACCTTAAAAAACTAATAAAAAATTAAGGCTTCTACCGCTTACTTCTAAATAAAACAGCGTCGATAAGTGTAATATTGATATTTAATACGCGGCATTTCATTGATTAGGCCGATTGCCTAAACTTGCTTTCACAACGTGCTAAAAGCTTTTATTTCTTTAGAGAGCGAGGCGCCGTCACGCTTTTTAGTTTTTGATAGTGTATATCGACATCATTTCTCTCCATTATTTCTACTGCATACAAACCAAAACTTTATACTCCTGCGGGTTGTTAAATTTTGTAGGTGCCGATGGTGAAGTCTAATTAAACGCAGATAGGATGAGTAATGATTAAGTACAAATGGGTTAAGGTTGTATTAATAACCATTGCAGCTGTTGTACTTACCATTGTTTTAGCCGGGTTTATTTTAACCTGGTGGTTTAGTCCGATATTATCTAAAAAGGTAAATCAAGCCGTGCAGAAAGCGTCCGGCGGTCTTTACCATATCGGCTTTGCCCAGGCCAGCCTCAATTTATTACAAGGACAAATTATACTTAACCAGGCTGAATTAAGATTTGACAGCACCGTTTATCGTCGGCAACAACAAATGCACACGGCGCCGGCCCAGGTTTATCAGTTGCAGGTGCAACGCCTGGAATTTAATCATGTACACCTGCTTACGCTATGGTTAAGGCATAAACTGATAGTGGGCGACATCATACTGAACGCTCCTGATATTAAGGTAATCGCCAAGCCTGACCCACATCAGGAGGATAAACCTAAAGACAATCGTACGCTTTACGAGAAGATATCTGAATCGCTGAAATTGGTGCAGGTAGATAACATTGCGCTCAACCAAATAAAGTTGCGGTACGAAAACCATGCAACACCTAAACCTGCCATTACAGCATTTAAAGAGCTAAACATAAAAGCTACGGATTTACGGATTGATTCGGCCACGCAGTACGACAAGTAGCGTTTTCTATTTTGCCGAAATCTGGATATAGAACTCCGGAATTACAAAGGCCGCACGGCACATGCCTTGTACGGCTACGAGGCTAAATCCATCCGGTTTTCTACCCAAAGCCAGCAACTGCGCATTGATTCGTTAAGTTTGATGCCCTTGTATGAACCGCAGAATTTTTTCAGTAAAACTTTTGAAGACCGTTTTGTAGTAACTGCCCGCAAGCTTTTATTTAATCAATTTGATTTTAACCTGTTTGATAAAAGCCGCAAAGTAAAGGCTAAAAGCATAGTGCTTAACGAGGGGCAAGTTAAAGTATTCAGTAATCCACGCACAAACCCCAAAAGTTTATCGCAAGACAAAGCTTTTACGTTTCCCAACCAAACGTTAAGAACCATTCCCTTCAAGCTGGATGTTGACAGTATCTTCGTTAAGAACTATGATGTTTTTTACACCGAGCATAATACCAATACTAAAGGCACAGGCAGCCTGAGCTTTAATCACATTAACGGCCACCTCACCAATGTAACCACCGATACTAACGCATTAAGAAAAAATCATTATAGTAAGGCGTCTTTCAAGGCAAGTTTCCTGAATCATGCGCCGATGCAGGTGAATTTTACATTTAACTTGGTTGATAGCCTGTACTCTTTCAGTTATCAGGGCTGGGCCGGCCCCATTGCTATGTCGCTGGTTAATCAAGCTACAGTTCCGCTGGCTTCGCTTAAAATACAATCGGGTACAGCACGGCGCTTGTCTTTCGACATGAAAGGCAACCGCCGTGGAGCTACGGGGCAGGTAACTTTTTTGTATAACGATTTAAAAATTCAGTTACTAAAAGCAGATACAGCCAGTTTAAAAATGCGTAAGCTTGCTTTGGTTTCTTTACTGGCCAACACGCTCATCCTTAAAAACAATAATCCAGACCAACCGGGACAGCAGCCCCGCACGGCTCATGTGGTTTACCAGCGGCCCAAAAATTATCCCTTTTTTGCTACCCTTTGGCGCACCTTGCTCATGGGCATCAAGCCCTGCGCCGGACTGGACTTCAAAACACAGCGCGACGCTGATGTTAAATTGTCCGAAAAACAGAAAAAGAAGTTTTTAAAAGAGCAGAAAAAGCAAGCTAAAAAGAAGCGCAAAGAAGAGAAACGGCGGTTGAAAGAATTGGAAAAAGCACGGAAAAAGGCTCAAAAACAATAATTATAATCCTGTTACTGTCAGCATCATCGCGAAAATTAACATTGCCCTAAAGTATAATTGGTATACTTGCCGTGTTAACCAGTAAAGATGTTTTACTATTCACGTATCTAATTTTATGAAATTCAGGTTTCTTTTTTCTGTTGTGCTTTTCTTTTTATTGCGCACCGCATCAGCACAAACTTTAACGGTAGCTACCTACAACTTAAGACTATTTACAACCAGCGATACCGGTAACTTATGGGTAAACCGGGCACCGGTAGTGGCCGAACTTATCCGTTACCACGACTTTGACGTATTTGGCACCCAAGAAGGTTATCAGAACCAGCTGGATGATATTATCAAAATCTTGCCCGAATACCAACGCTCAGGCGCAGGCCGTGATGACGGTAAAGACAAAGGCGAACATTCGGCCATTTTGTTTAAAAAAGACAAATTCAAGCTGTTAAACCACGGCGATTTCTGGTTATCGCAAACACCCGAAAAACCTTCGTTGGGTTGGGACGCCACTTGTTGTAACCGTATCTGCTCTTGGGTGTACCTGCAAGACCTGCAATCTAAACGTAAGTTTTATTTTTTCAATGCCCATTATGACCACCAGGGTAACGTGGCCCGCGAGGAAAGCAGCAAGCTGATTATGCAACGGATAAAAAACATTGCCGGCAATGAGCCCGTAATTTTAACCGGCGATTTTAATGGCGGCCGTAACAGCACCTGGTACCAGCGCATTGCTACATCGGGCTGGCTTAAGGATGCTTACACGCAGGTGAAATATCCGTACGCCAACAATGGTTCTTTTAACAACTTTGGCTCGAATTTAAAAAGCGATGAAGTAATAGACCATATCTTTACCACCAGCAACTTCAAGGTACTGCGCTGGGGATTACTAACCGACAGCTATCACGGCAAATACCCATCAGACCATTTCCCGATAACCGCACAAGTAGCGTTTAAATAAAACACAAAGGCCAGTTCGATATCCGAACTGGCCTTTGTGTTTTTAGTGATAAGGTGGTTGTAGATAACTTATTCAAACCTTACGTTAACGCTGCCGCTTGAGGCATAGGCTTGCACTAAGGCACCACCACCGTTTACCTTACCTTCTACCCTGTCCTTGTCTTTGCTTCCTTCAAAGGCACCGTTGGTTAAGGCGGCATTAACGCGGGTACCTTTTAAATTTAAATTAAAGCCTTTTTGCTGCGGCATGCTCAAATCAATATGGCCCGAGCTGGTGTTAAGTTTTACGTATTTGCCTACGCTGTTTAATTGAGCGTGGATACTGCCGCCGCTGGTTGATGCATCTACGCCACCATCAATCTGGGTAAGATTAATAGTGCCGCCTGAAGTACTGGTTGATAATTCGCCCGAGATATGGTCGGCGCTGATGCTGCCACCCGAAGTAGTGGCGTTAATTTTACCTTGCAACTGGCTTAGCTGTAACGAACCGCCGCTGGTTACCAAGTAAAGGTTACCCTGACAGTTACTGGCGCTAATGCTGCCGCCACTGGTTACCAGGTCAATATCCTCGTCGGCATGGTCAACCTGGATGCTGCCGCCCGACGTACGCCCTTTAATACGGCCGCTTACGTGGCTTACCTGCAAACTACCGCCGCTGGTGGTAAAGTTTTGCTCGCCGGCAAGGTCGGATAAACTGATGCTGCCGCCACTGGTACTCAGGTTGGTAGAAACCGCCTTGGGCACATAAACTTTAAAAGATATGCTGACAGATTTACTCCAATCCATATTAGATTTTGATTTTGCCGTAGCATGGAGTTCATGGTTATCGTCGGTAATTTCGAGGGTATAATTATCTTTCAGACGCTGTTCCAACTCTGCCTTGGTGGTGCGGTCGCGGTTATTATTGGGGCTGATGTATACTTCTATCCGTGCTTCGCCTGCAGACGTACCATCCACCTCGATGCTGCCGCCCGAGGTACGTACAAATACATCTTTAATAGCCGATTTAGATAACGACTTTGTTAAATAAGGTTCGGCGTACCATTTGTTTTGTGCCGAGGCAGCCAGGCTGCTCAGCGTCATAAAAAGGATAAGGGTTTGCTTTTTCATTGTAATGCTATTATATGTGTGTAAATATGATTGAATTGATAACACTAACAGGTTAAAAGCAATACCAAAACATTAAACAATTCAACCACAATACTTTACAATAGTAGCGCAATACTTTTAACGTTCGTCTGCGTAACAGTTTGTGTACGCAACTGATACAGTTTTAAAGCAATGACATGCAGATTGACCAATCAGCCTTGTGAATAACATGCGTCTCAAAAAAGCAAAAGGCGCCTATGTATTCTATAAGCGCCTTTCACTATTATATCCCCTTTACTTACTATTTCTTCTTTTTATTGAGCGATACCAGCACCACAAAAGTTACTATGGCCGCCTATTCAGCTGATTTGCGACGCCTGATAATTAACTTACCGCTTTTAATCAGCTTTTGTTCCTGCTCGGTAAACGCTTCGCGACCGCCAAAATCCTGTACCCAGTAGCCGTTGCGTTCGGCAATGCCAACTTCTTTAAAAGCAGGGTTCATTAGGTTTTTGCAATGGCCGGGGCTTTTAAACCAGCCGGCGTTTACTTCGGCAATGCTCTCCTGCCCTTTGGCTATGTTTTCGCCAATGGCAAAGCTTTTATAGCCGTTATAATTGTAACCTGCATCAAAAATCCGGTCTTCGATGGTGCGGCCATCTCTGCTGGTATGGTCAAAATAGTCGCGCTTGTCCATGTCTTTCGCGTGGCCTTTGGCAGCATCCTCCAACTGATTGTTCCAAACCAGGGGCGGCGCAGGCGGCATATAAGTGGTTCCGCAACGGCAACCCTGGGCACGGGTTTGGTTAATGCGCGCTAAAAATTCGTTTTTAAATGAGCTATTGTCCATATCAGGCAGCTTCGCAGCCGTTATAGCGCCTATCAGTATCACTAATCCGGCAATGGCCGATTTTCTTGTAAACTTCAACATTCTAATTCTTCAGACACTAAAAACTCGATGTAGTTTAACGTAGTAAACGCATGTAAAATTATCTCCGCCTTTAGCTTGTCTCTGCCTTTATAAATTACTGAACCTCCGCTTCCATCATCGAATTATGGTATATCGATTCCGGTTACTTGCATAATTATTCGTTTCTTTGACACCTCAAATTATGGTTACCTCTTTCGAAGCTTCGCTCCAGAATATTTCAGTTCATCATGTGGGCAACCCCATGCAGGATGAACGCTATGTATTATCAGATACGCCGTTGGCTTTAAAAGACGAGGTTATCCCGCGTTTGCTGATGCAGTATTTTTTAACGCCGTTTGAAAAAACCAACGAAGTATACCACCTGATGCATGCCGGTGGCGACCTGCACCTGAACGAAATTTACGCCTACTGTACCGACATGTTTGCCGACGAAAGTCGTTTCCACGAGCTGTCACAGCAAATAGCCAAGCACTTGTACAGTGTATCGGGTCATCCCAAAATAAAAGCGGGCGAGGTGTATATCGGGTACTTTAACAATGTACAGTTGGAGGGTGAGCAACTGGATGCCATCGGTATTTTTAAATCGGAAACTAAAGAAACCTTCCTGAAGATTTTTCCGCAGGATAACGGTTTTGAACTGGACTACGAAGAAAACGCTATCAACATCAACAAACTGGATAAAGGCTGTTTAATCATCAACTCGCAGAAAGAAGAAGGCTATAAAGTGGTGGTGATTGACCATACCAACCGAAGCCAGGAAGCTGTGTATTGGAAAGACGAGTTCTTGAAGCTCAAGGTGCGGAATGATAACTTTAACCAAACCAATAACGCCCTGAGCATCTATAAAAACTTTGTAACCGAAAAACTGGACGACGAGTTTGAAATGAGCAAGGCTGATAAAATTGATTTGCTCAACCGCTCGATGAAGTATTTTAAGGAAAAAGACACCTTTGAGCTGGACGAGTTTACAGGCGAGGTACTGGGTAACGACCAGGCCATCGAATCGTTCAAAACCTACAAAAACCAGTACGAGCAGGAGTTTGAAACTAAAATACCTGACACTTTTGAAATATCGGACAATGCCGTTAAAAAGCAGGCCCGCGTGTACAAAAGCGTTTTGAAGCTTGATAAAAACTTTCACATCTACATCCACGGCAACAAAGAACTTATCGAAAAAGGTTTTGATGATGATAAGGCGATGAACTTTTATAAAGTTTATTTTAAGGAGGAAGAGTAAGGCGGTCTGATTGATATAACCTTGATACGATTTACATAGGCCAAATCAGCCAAACATTATGCGCCTCCTCTTTATTACTCATTAGAGGCAGCATTATGAAAGAGCGTTTTGACCAGATTAACGGTATCAATCTTCACGTTTATCATGCAGGTGAAAACAACCAAAATATCATCATATTTCTGCATGGCTTCCCGGAATATGGTTACGCCTGGCATCAGCAACTTGATTTTTTTGCCTCACAAGGATACTATGTCTTGGCACCTGACCAGCGCGGTTATGACCTGAGCGATAAACCGAAAGGTGTAAAAGCTTACCGCCTTGATGAGTTGATTACGGATATCGCCGAATGGATTAGACAGCTTACCCCGCAAAAAGTAAATTTGGTAGCCCACGACTGGGGCGGCGGCGTAGCCTGGGCATTGGCTGCCCAACATCCCGAACTGCTGCAAAAGCTGATTATCCTTAATATGCCGCACCTGGTGGTGTTGAAAAAGCACTTACGAACCAACATTAAGCAAATACTCAAAAGCTGGTATGCCGCCTTTTTTCAGTTCCCCTTATTGCCCGAGTTGTTATGCCGATTATGGAATTTTAGATTTTTAACACAAGCCCTGGTGCGTTCGGCTAAGCCAAACACTTTCACTGCGCAGGATTTGGAAAATTACCAGAAGGCCTGGCGCCAACCGCGCGCCTTAAACGCCATGCTCAACTGGTACCGGGCATTCAGATATGACATCGGCAAAAAACACCCTGAGGTTACCGTACCGACGCTCATCATCTGGGGCAAAAAAGACACCGCGCTGAGCGCCGAAATGGCTGAAGACAGCCTGGCGATGTGCAAGCAGGGTAAACTCATGATGATTGAAGATGCTACTCACTGGCTGCATCATGAAAAACCTGACGAAATCAACCGGATGATACTCAGTTTTATCCGCGAATAAAACTGACATAACAACTCCTGCAGGTTGTTTATGAAGCTGAATGTTACTATCATTACCGCGACAAATTCACCTGACCATGAAAAAATCTAAATACTTTACCGCTGCCCTGCTGTTACTAAGCACCGTTACCTTTGCACAAAACAAACCCATGAAATGGCTTAACCAACCCAAACAATGGAAGGGCGATGCACACCAGCTAACCATGACCGTTGACCCCGGCACGGATTACTGGCGCATTACCCACTACGATTTTATCCGCGACTCCGGTCCGTTTTATTATCAGGAGATGGAAGGCGATTTTGAAGCCACCGTAAAAGTGAGCGGCCACTACCAGGAGTTGTTTCACCAGGCCGGACTGATGGTGCGGATTGATAATAAAAACTGGATTAAAACCGGCATTGAGTACGTAGACGGCGTGCAAAACGTAAGCGCCGTAGTTACCCGCGAGGTTTCAGATTGGTCGGTTGTACCGCGTAATGACAGTCCGAAATCTATCTGGCTAAAATTGCTGCGTAAAGGCGATTACGTACAGATTGAGTATTCTTTTGATGCCAAAACTTATAAGATGCTGCGCTTAGCCTACTTTCCGCCTAAAGTGAAAGCACAGGTTGGCATGGTGGCTGCAGCACCCGGCAAAAAGAGTTTCCCGGTGACGTTTGACCATTTTACGGTAAAGCCGGTTAAATAATCTTAGCCGTGTTAATACTTAAACACAAGAAACTAATCATCTGAGAGCAGGGTATTCGGCAAAATATTGTCGAGGCCCCACCGCTCTTCAATACCCAAACCAAACAGGGCAAAATCATATTTCACCGGGTCAAGCGGGTCAAAATGACGCAGGTGCTCAGTGAGCTCAACAGCTGTTTGCCAGTCGGTCTGCTTGCGTGTAATGAGTTTAAGCTTGCGTGCAATACGGTCTACATGCAAATCGCATGGGCATATCAACTGCGCCGGACTAATGCGTTTCCAGATACCAAAATCCACCCCGGCATCATCCTTACGCACCATCCACCTCAAAAACATATTCAGCCGCTTACAAGTAGATTTTTGCGACGGCGACGACACATGCTTTTTAGTACGATGCGGATAATCGGGTAAGGAAAAGAAATAGGAACGGAAGTGGTTTAAACCGAGCTCAGCTACAGTCCCCCAGCCCAATGAGGGCGAAGCCCCCCAGCCCCCTAAAGGGGGAGCAGAAGTTTGATTTGCAATGGGAGTAGGATATTCCGCTTGGTTTATTTGCTCCCCCTTTAGGGGGCTGGGGGGCTTGGGTATAAACGCATCCTCTAAACTTTCGTATTTTTCATAATGATGCCTGAAAAATGCGATAAAATATAGCGTATCAACGTCGTTAAAGGTACGGTGCTTGAAGCTGAGTAATTTTTTGAGGTCGAGTTCCTGGTGATTGATGATGAAATCGTAAGGGGCGCCATCCATCAGGGCTATCAGTTCGCGGCATTTGCGGATGATAGTTATGCGTTGCCCCCAGGCCAACGTAGCTGCCCAAAATCCCATGATTTCGATATCCTGCTGCCGGCTAAATTGGTGCGGTATTACAATCGGGTCGTTGTCAATAAACTCCGGCCGGTTATATTGCGCCACTTTAGCGTCTAAGAAAGCTTTGATATCGGTAACCATGTTTGAGAAGAGTCAAGAATTTAGAGTATAGAATCAAGAATTAAGATATGGCTGACGAATAAAAACGCGTCATTGCGAGGATACGGGCGCCATGTTTTTAGGACAGATAGACGACATCTAGCTAAACCTCAAACCTAAACGCTGGCTCAGCTTAAAGAGATTGCTTCGTATCCTCGCAATGACGAGCCGGATAGAATGGAGAATATAGAGTCAAGAGTACAGACGAATAGATTTAGCTTAATTAGCCTCCCACAATCTGTACTCTTGACTCTATATTCTATACTCTAATCACGTCAGGGCGTTTTTTAAGTCTTCCAGTAAATCATCAATATCCTCTACCCCAACGCTGATGCGCAGCAGGTTGTCGACTACACCGGCAGCCTCGCGGGTTTCGCGTGGGATGGATGCGTGGGTCATGGTGGCCGGGTGATTAATGAGTGATTCTACCCCACCCAAAGACTCGGCCAGCGTAAACACCTTGAAGTTGGAGGCAATGCGAAAAGTTTCTTTCAGGTCGGCGCCCTTTAATACGATGGAAATCATGCCGCCGAAATCACGCATTTGTTTAGCCGCAACATGGTGGTTGGGATG
>CAXYKR010000475.1:0-4552 GCA_964277815.1 uncultured Mucilaginibacter sp.
AGTAAATATGTAAGCGTTTACGATAATCTGTTTTTAATTGGCTCTTTCGGGGCATCATCAGTACTAATTTATGGCGCCATTAATAGCCCGCTGGCGCAGCCGCGCAACCTGATTGGCGGGCATGTTATCTGCGCTTGCATCGGTGTCACGGTGTACAAGTTTTTTCCGGGCGAGGTTTGGCTTACGTCGGCCTTATCGGTATCGCTTTCTATCGTGGCCATGCAAATCACCAAAACCCTGCATCCGCCGGGTGGTGCTACGGCATTGATTGCCAACATCGGGTCGGCCAAAATCAAAGCGCTTGGTTATATATACGTGTTGAGCCCCGTGCTCATGGGTGTGCTGGTTTTGTTTACGGTAGCCATGATTTGTAACAACGCTACATCGCACCGCAGCTATCCGCGTAACCGCCAGTGGTATAAGTTCTGGCTTCGCCGGTATTAAAATATGTGATGATGCTTTTTGAAGATAGATCGAGATGATTACTGTCTTGAATCGCATATTTCAAACCCGACAAAACATCTGTTTTAAAGTGCTGTTTATGTACCAACGCGCGGTAATAAAGTACGATGTTGTGCTTTTTAATAGCGCGGTATTTTCAGATACATGGATGTAAAAGGCAAAAACATACTGGTGGTAGGCGGCAGCTCGGGGATAGGGCTGGCACTGGTAAAATTGCTTGCGGCCAATGGCGCGCAGGTTTATAATGTGTCGCGTAACAGCGCCGCTGAATGGCCCGAAGGTGTAAAATATTTGCAGGCCGATGTAACCGCCGATGTAAGTGGAATCGCCTCTTTTTTACCCGAGCAGTTGCACGGAATGGTGTATTCGGTAGGCAGTATCAATTTAAAACCCTTTGGCCGGTTAACCACCGATGATTT
Source organism: uncultured Mucilaginibacter sp. (assembly GCA_964277815.1). GTDB lineage: Bacteria > Bacteroidota > Bacteroidia > Sphingobacteriales > Sphingobacteriaceae > Mucilaginibacter. The sequence goes on from CAXYKR010000475.1 coordinate 882, forward strand.
TATGCAGGATTACCGCCTGAATGTATTGGGTGCCGTAGGCGTACTGCAACAGTCGCTCAAAGCACTAAAGGCTGCGCAAGGCGCCTCGGTAGTGCTGATGAGCAGTGTGGCGGCCGGCGCGGGCATGAGTTTCCATGCCAGTATAGCCTCGGCCAAAGGCGCCGTAGAGGGCCTGGCACTGGCACTGGCGGCCGAGCTGGCCAGTGTACACATCCGGGTGAATGTAGTAGCCCCATCGTTAACCGACACGCCGCTGGCGCAAAGCCTGTTGGCCACGCCCGAAAAGCAGGAAGCCAGTGCCAAACGCCACCCCCTGAGCCGTTATGGTAAGCCCGAAGATATTGCCGCAGCCATTGGCTATTTGCTATCGGCCGATAGCTCGTGGGTAACAGCACAGGTACTTGGTGTTGATGGCGGTTTAGGCAAGCTACGGTAAAATAAATAGATAATAAACGATGTATTTTAACGCTGTACTAAAAAGCTTACACAACTTATAGCTATTTTTTGGCATAGTAAGTTGTTAACGAGTTTGGCACGGTTTTGTATACTCTACAGGTATAAAACAACTTAAAAAATATCTGCTATGAGATCATTATTGTATATCGTTGCCGTAATCCTAATCATCGGATGGCTCGTTGGAGTGTTTGCTTATTCAGCAACTGGTTTAATTCATGCATTACTGGTAATTGCAATTATTGCGTTCCTGTTGGGTATTATCAACAGAGGTTCAGCAGCAATTTAAGCGCAGTATCAGATAACAAAATAAAAAGCGTGTTGACTTCGGTTAATACGCTTTTTTTTACCATAAATCATTTCTGTGTCAATGACGCGGAAGATTTTTCGATTGCTTAATATCTCACCTTAAAAGTCCCATTTTTTACAATTACCGAATCGTTGATGTTTTGGGTATTGTAAAGGGTGCCGTTAAATGTGCCGGTAACGGTGGGGGTACTACTGTAAGCCGGATAGTCAAAACCGGTGACCTGCACCCTAAAAGGTTGCTTTTTAGTTGATGCGGTATACTGCACCAATGTATGGCTGTTTGCAGCAGTACGTATACTTAATACCGCGAAAGAGCCGGCAAGTGGTTGAAAAATTGAATCATTGCCGGTGATATTAAAAATACCGGGTTTAATATGTTCTAACTGTATTTTAAGCCTAGATTTGGTGCTGATATTTCCATCTAAAGCCGGAATCGCAACATCTATATTATACATCTGCCGCGTTTGCCCCTGGGCGTAACGAATTACCGAAAAACTGCCTTTTAAAATTTCTCGGTTTTTACTCGCGATATTGCTCACCATAACGGGCTTGCCGGCAATGTTGCCGCTTTATTGCTGCATAAATTCGTCTTTTCGTTTACCCATCGATACACTGTCCTGTTTTTTACAGGTCACCGATGTAAATCATCTAAAAAAAAGAATAAACTGTTATGTAGCTTTTATTGACCTTTGAACTATACACCTGCGTTAATTAATTATACACTAATATTAAGCGGCTCAAGTTAAATAAAAAAGCCAGCGTTTGAGGTGATGCTTAAAATTGTTACTTTAAAATAAATTGGCTCAGGTTAGCTATCGGCAGATATACAAGGTAAAAGGTACCGAAAGACCTTGAAATAGTAAGGCAGACGGCTGACTTTGTATAAATAAAAAAACGCCCGGCTTGCGGGCCGGACGTCATCATTATACACTTACACTTAGGCTTTTTTGTGTTTTTCTACTTTAGTAGTTTTTACTGTTTTTTTAGTTGCGCCGGCAGTAGCGGTTTCTGGTTTTGCTGTAGTTTCTGTTTTGGTAACTTTAGTTTGGGTAGCAGCGCCGTCTTTTTTAACTTCTACATGCTTGGCAGTAGTTGTTTTTTTCTGAGCGGTTTGTGCATTAACCATAGTGCTGCCTAAACCTAAAACTAAGGCAGTTGATAAAAAAAGAATCTTCTTCATATTATTCGTTTGTATTATGGCCGCAATCTAATACATAAACGTAATTGGTGTAATTAGAGCAGGATTAGAAATCACTTAGAAAATCTTAATCTTTATTAACTTAAAAAAGAAGAGCAATAAACCGGCTGCGTTGTGCTTTGCCTGAATCGAAGTAACGCTAAGCCAAACGGCATCTTCTTTATTAAAGGGTAACTGGCAACCGGTGTACATTTTCCTGCTCTACCAACTGAGCTACCGCAAGCTTTGCAGGCGTGCGGGCCGGGCTCGAACCGGCGACCTGGGCGTTAAGGATGCGAAGTAACACTGGTTTACGACACCTTTAATATTATTAATGTGTGAAAAGTGGAACAGGGCAAAGAACAATAAACCACTTTTTGTCTGTCTGTAAGTGGCACTCCAGCAACAGAACCCCGAAGTAAGGTTTATTTACGACACCTTTTCTGCTTTAAACCTTCATCCATTTCATCTCGTAAAAAATGTTTTAAGCTACTAAATATTTTAATAAAGGGGCAACTAACTTTTAAGCGGCTATACTCCTGCGTTTTATACATAAACTACCGGCGCTAACCGGGCCGGGTAAAGCCGGCATCTCAGGTTTTAATCGAAGTATCGCTCAAATACGGCACCCTTTTGTGTCAATGAGCGAATGAGTGAGTTTTGAATGAGTGAATAACTTTCCCGATTTGTAAATCACTCATAAATTCTTTCATTCAATAAATAATTCAATGATTTATACTCACTCATTCACTCAATAACTCAGTAAATTCTATTCACTCATTCACTCATTCAAAACTCACTCATTGGCTTCAAAAAGAGCAACAAACGATCCAGGTTGGGGGAATCGCAATTGGGACTCGAACCCACAGCACAGCTTAGGCTACACTGCCCACCCCCTCCAGTGCGAAGTAACCCGGTTGTACGGCATCTTTTTGTGCCAATGAGTGAATTCAAACCAATGAGTGAATGAGTGATTTATTTACACATTGATAGCTCTCTTAAGTCTTTTATCGACTTATTCATTCAGTGATTCACTCATTTCAAAATAGGCTCATTGGTTTCCATCTGCACATCCGCATATTTTCATATCTGCACATTTAAATCCCTATTTTTTCAATTTCGCTAACAGCGGTGTTGTCACGGTCGAGCGCATCTAATACCTCAAATATTTTATCACTCCAGCCTGCCAGCAGGTAAACTCCGTTTTGCGCTACCCGCAGTGATGGCTGACCGTAGCCCTGCAAATCAAACAAATACAGCTTTGCACCAGGCGCAACCTGGTTTCTGTACTGCAACCATAGTGTCTGTATGTTTTCGCTGCCGTGGCTGTTCCAGAGCTGGCCGTCGGTAAACAGCATCACTTTGTCCATCGCCAGGCGGCGGTTAAGCAGGTCTTTAACAACCAAGTAACCGTTGGTGGCGTAACCCACTTCGCCCTCGCGGCGATAAAACTCCTGCACGTTGGCCAGTATATTCTGGTTAGGTACAGCAATGGTTTTCCAGGTATCGCCAAACATGCCCACCTGCACATTTTTACAGCGCGATTGCAGCAGCATAGCCAGCATCAGGCCTACATCGTACAGCAACACTTTTGAGTTTGCCGATACCGGTTGTTGCATAGAGCCCGACACGTCGCAGGCCAGCAATACACGGGTGTTGTGGTCAAAACCTTTAACATTGGCCGCGCTGGCCTGCGCAGCCAGTTCAAGCGCTTGTAAAATCTGACCAGTAT
>CAXYKR010000476.1:0-4442 GCA_964277815.1 uncultured Mucilaginibacter sp.
CAAGTTGCCACTGTTTTGCGCATTATGGTTCAGCACCGTTCCCAGCTCGCCCTCAGTGTAAAAACGCTCGTCGATGTAATACTTAAGACCGCCTTTAAGGGGCACAAAGCTGTCGGCATCGGGCTTACTATAGCCGCCTATCGCAAAACTTTTATAGCTAAAGCGATGATATCCGCCGGTAACGTTTAAACTTACAGCTGAGGCCACCGGTATTTCTAATTTAGCCGAAGCACCATAGCCGATATTATAAGCACTACGCTGCGGGATGTTTAACTCGGGGCCAATGCTTAACGAAGTAGTAGCCCGGTTTTGCGCAGCCAGCGGCGAAAACTTGATAATAGCTATTAATAAAAGGAGAACGTATTTTTTCATGCAGGTTGATTATAAATCAAATTAAAACAAAAAAGTCCTGCTACACAATTGCAGCAGGACTTTCTCCATCAAACAAACGGTTATTTGCTATAAGCCAAATTTATAAGCTATACGGAACGCTACTTGACCAATGTTGCCACCATCTTGTGACCAACCTTCATAGCGTATTCCAAAATCAATATCACGTTTATTGCCCACCGGATAAGAAACACCTAAACCTGGTGCATAAATAAATGCTGTACCTCCACTGTTATTAGTACTAAAACGTGCACCAACTTCAACTTCACTATAAACACTCCGGGAAAAGTAATACTTACCACCTGCTTTTACAGGAATATATCCCATATAAGTGTCATAACCAAATGTTTTAAGCGACCTTTTGACAGGCTCTTCAAAGTAATAACTGATATAACCTGCTGTCAAAGTGAAATTAAAATCCGACGATACAGGGAGTTCCGCTTTACCGCTACCACCAAACCCGATAGTAGTTCCGTCGGCAAAACTACCGACCGGCAAACCAAAGTCGAGCCCAACACTCAATTTAGCATCTGAAGACGATTTGCCTTGAGCAAAAACACCGGCGCATAATAACACCATGACAATTGTGAGCAATTGTTTTTTCATCAGTAATAAAGCTTAAGTTAAGTGCTGATACTTTTAATTAATTGGTCAAATGTATAAAAATATCCTCCAGGCTTTTGCCCTGGTACGATGCCTTTAACGTATCCAATTCATTGTCAGCTACAATATTTCCTTTATTGATGATGATTACACGATTGCAGGTTGCTTCTACTTCCTGCATGATATGGGTAGATAATATAACCGTTTTGGTTTTACCTAAATCGCGAATGAGCTGCCGGATACCAATTAACTGATTGGGGTCGAGCCCGGAGGTAGGTTCGTCCAGTATTAAAACTTCGGGATTATGCAAAATAGCTTGCGCCAAGCCAACCCGTTGCCTGTACCCTTTAGATAACTGGTTTATCTTTTTATGCTGCTCAGGCACTAACCCGGTTTGTTCAATTACCTCAGTAATGCGCTGCAAAGGGTTATGCAACTGGTATATACCGGCTATAAACTTCAGGGCTTCCTTTACATACATATCGGTATACAGCGGATTGCTCTCGGGCAGGTAGCCAATGTGAGCTTTAACCTTCAATGCCTGGGTAACAATATCAAAACCGCAAACATTAGCTTTGCCCGAGGTTTGTGGTAAAAACCCGGTCAGCATTTTCATAGTGGTGGATTTACCTGCACCGTTCGGCCCCAAAAAACCGAGCACGCCCTGACCGGCTTTAAAGCTGATACCGTTTACAGCCGTTTGCCGGCCATATACTTTAGTTAAACCCTCTGCAATAATGCTCATGCGGTAAAATTAAACAACTTGCAATACACTTTCTTCTACAGGCTAACAATAAGGCTATACTTTAAGTTTCCGACGGTTTAAGTATTGCTGCTGAGCCCAATATCAAATCAAAGTTTAAACAAACATTAGCTTAGTCCGATTGTGAATAAAGAAAACTTAGTAACTATTAGTAAAATACGCCTGTCATGAAAAATATTAACCAGCTCATGCAATCATTAATGGGGATAGAGTCCGGGTGCAATCGCCGCGAATTTTTAGAAAATACCGGCAAGGGCTTGCTGGCGGCTACCATAATCGGTGAGCTGGCCTCATGCACGGCGGATGCCCAAAACATGAGCGGCGCAGGTACACGCAAAGCACTGGCAGACACCATCCGGGTTGATGTACCCAGCCAGCATGCCCCTACCGAGCGTAAGCAAGAAACCGGCGCCACTATGGTGCCTCCTAAAGAACGTATTGGCTATGCCATTGTAGGCATTGGCGAACTTACCATGGGCCAAATTATGCCAGCTTTTGGTTCATGCAAATACAGCAAGCCAGTCGCACTGGTTAGCGGCGATGCGGCTAAAGCCAAGAAAGTGGCTGCCCAACATGGCATTCCTGAAAAAAACATCTATAACTACCAAAACTTTGACCAGATAAAAAACAACCCGGAGATTGACGCCGTATATATTGTGCTACCTAACAGTATGCACGAAGAATTTACCATACGGGCAGCCAAAGCCGGTAAGCACGTGTTATGCGAAAAACCCATGGCTAACTCGAGCAAGGAAGCTCAAAACATGATTGATGCCTGTAAAAAGGCCGGCAAAAAGCTGATGATTGCCTACCGCATACAATACGAGTCTAATAACCGTTTGATGATGCAATGGACACGCTATAAGCACTTTGGCCAGGTAAAAGTAATTAATTCGGTTAACGTACAGAACATCGGAGACCCTAACCAATGGCGACTGAAAAAGGCACTGGCCGGCGGTGGATCGCTGCCTGATATTGGCCTGTACTGTATCAATACCAATCGCTTTTTAACGGGCGAAGAACCTTACATGGTATCGGCCGTGGAGCATACCGATGCTAACGACCCACGCTTTAAAGAAGTAGAAGATAAAGTGATGTGGCAAATGTTTTTCCCGAGCGGAACGATTGCTAACAACACGACGGCCTACAGTGTGCACGACTCCAAGCACTACCGCTGCTACGCCGAAAACGGTGGCTGGTTTGGCATGGACCCGGCCTTTAACTACAACGGTTTAAAAATTGAAGCCTCGCAGGCGCAGGGTAAACAAGAAATAAAACAGAATATCATTTTAGGCGAAAAGCAGCAGTTTGCTTTAGAGATGGACCACTTTGCCCAATGCATCATGGAAAACAAGGAACCCTATACCCCGGGCGAAGAAGGCTTGCAAGACCAGAAAATTATGGAAGCCATTTACGAGTCGGCCAAAAGCGGCAAACCCGTAAAACTCGCCAACATCAGCACCAAAGACACTTTCCGTAACGAACAAAACGCTCCTAAAGAATCGTAACAGTATATAATTATTGATAGATAAAGAAAATCAAAATAGTAAAGAACTTGGCTCTTATCTCTTGATTCTATATTCTTGATTCTATACTCAAAAACCTATTTCTTCCGCTCGGTAGTGTACCTTACCAGTTGCTCTAAACCGGTACGGGCATCACCGGGCGGAAAGGTATTCAGTATATCGAAAGCTTCATTCTGAAACTTTTGCATCTGGCTTTCAGCATAGGTTAGGCCACCGTTCTGTTGTACAAAGCGGATGATTTCAGCTATTTTTTCCGGGTCGTCGTTGTGGTTCTTCACCAGACTGATGATACGTTTTTTTTCGCCCGACTTGCTGTTGTTAAGCGCGTAAATGAGTGGAAGGGTGATTTTCTTTTCTTTGATATCGATACCCAAAGGCTTACCTACATCATCGGTTCCGAAATCAAACATATCATCCTTGATTTGAAACGCGATGCCAATCTTTTCGCCAAACAGGCGCATCTTTTCAATGGTTTCGGCATCAGCGCCGGCAGATGAAGCACCGCAGGCACAGCAAGAAGCAATTAATGAAGCCGTTTTCTGGCGTATTACCTCATAGTAAACACTTTCGTCGGTATTGGTTTTGCGCGCCTTTTCAACCTGCAGCAGTTCGCCTTCGCTCATCTGCTTTACCGCGTTCGAAAGTATTTTAAGCAGGTCAAAATCATTATGGTCTAACGAAAGCAGCATGCCTTTGGTGAGCAAAAAATCGCCTACCAAAACGGCAATCTTATTTTTCCACAAAGCATTGATGGAAAAAAAACCACGGCGTTGGTAAGAGTTATCAACCACATCGTCGTGCACCAGTGATGCTGTATGCACCAGTTCTACCAAAGCAGCGCCCCGGTAGGTAGCCTCATTGATACCACCGCATAAACTGGCCGCAAAAAAAACAAACATGGGTCTGATTTGCTTTCCCTTACGCTTTACAATATAATGTGTAATACGGTCAAGCAGCGGTACAGAGCTTTGCATTGATGCCTTGAACTTTTCCTCAAAAACATCAATTTCGGCAGCAATAGGTCTTTTTATCTCGTTGAGGTTCAGCATTAAGGGGCAACCTGTTTTATACAATGCACAACCGCGCGGATGTGCAACCGCAAACATAGCTAAAATAATTCAAGTGACTGTTTAAACAGATTATTTTGAGCGCATTTAAAC
>CAXYKR010000477.1:0-15619 GCA_964277815.1 uncultured Mucilaginibacter sp.
ATCCGGTTTGCGATTCTTTTTCGATGCTGTTTTCTAACGCCTCGGTGGTTTTTTCTAAATGCTCCAGTTCTGATTTTTCTTCGGCCATGATGTAGATTTTTTAGTGTTTATTTTGCCCCATGCTTTGTTGCCCGGCGGCGTAAAATTCAACATCAGGTGGTGGCTTAAGTTTCCGTTCATCGCAAAGCCACAAGTTGTTGAGTACAACTTGTGGGTGTGGTTATTGGCGAAACAAGCGGTTGTTTTGAAGCGGCGGATAGAATTTAAAATTTTACCAAATACTTTAGCTTTGATTTTTATTCCTGCATCATGACTAAAGAAGACAAAGACCTTCTGATTGATTATTTACGTTGTAATATTTCGGATGAAAGGCTTTTAGCTGATTATTCGGTGGACATCCGGTCAGATAAACAGCATGTGATTGCTGAACTGGAAGAGAGTATAGAAACGAATGATACCGACCGCTTAGATTTAGCCCTTACGCTGTTAGACCTTTCCGGTTTGTCACTGCAATTTATTGATGTTTTAAATAAGTTACTGATATCCCCGTGGCATTACAGGCATCAGGAAATAACCAGGCATATTCAGACGCTTAAAAGCCCTTCAAGCATTGTGTTTATTGAGAAGGTATTGGAATCAGATTTTATGTTTTTAGAATATACTGCATCCGAATCCGGCGCAATAGCTAAATGGTTCAGCTGGGCCTTATCCGGTATCGGAACAAAAGAAGCCATTGACGTGATGAAGAAATATGCCCAATCAGCCGACGACGGAATAGGTAACAAAATGCAATACCGGTTGCAAAAATTAACTTCAAAAACTACATCGTCGTAAAATTAAACCCATGCGGTTGACACGAAAATAGAAGTCTTATTAAGATATCGTTTGGGTTTAACGTAATAAGAAGCACAACATAGTTTTATAGTGAGCAGGCATGAGTTTACTAATGCTAAGTTTTCTTAAAGAAATACGAAAATTAGCACACTACAGAATTTAAAAATTAAGATATTATATTTGAATACCTCATTCCTTATATGACAGCTCATAAAACTACACGCTTCATTCTATCATTAGCAGCAGCCTTAATAGTTGTTTCGTCCATTGCGAATGCACAATCCAAGTGCACGTTAAGGGGTACTGTTACTGGCCGCACTAGCACATCTATAATTCTTACTAAAAAAACAGACGATGTTAGGCACGGCGGCCAATTGATACCCATTAAAGATGGTCGTTTCCAATACACTTTTAACTTCAATCCGGTGGAAGCTTATCAGCTTACTTTTCAGGATGAATTGGAAAACGGAGCATGGCGCCCTATTACCTTTTTTGCATATAAAGGCAACGTCGACATGGTTTTACATCCGATGAATGATTGGGAAGAAAACGTCATCATTGGCGGCGAACTCAATAAAGAGTATACTGAGTACTTAAAAAATAGTGATGTAAAATTCAAGCCTCACAGGGAGCAGTTAGAAAAAAGGAGAAAAGTGCTCCAAGACCAGAATGCCTACTATTCGCCAGAATCAGATAGTATCAGAATTGCTTACTTGCGCGAAAAAACGAAAGAAAAGCTTATACCACTGTACAAAAAGCGCGATAGCTTAATTAAAACCGGAAATGACCTCACAGCGCAAGGAAAGCTTATACGGAGCGAGTACGATTCTTTAAATGCCAGTATGCTCAGCTACCGGTATAATTTTATCAAATCACATCCCGATTTAGCAGGCTATCTTCTTATACAAGATGATGTGCTGTTTAGAAAAGACCAGCCGGGAGTTATTGAGCGTATTCAAAAAACCTACCCTGTTTTTGCAGCTAAGTTTCCTTATCATCCTTACACCGAATTTGTTGGCAATGCCATGCGAGGGTATCTCAAACTTGTACCCGGCGGTAGCTATATCGACTTTACCGCACCGGATTTACAAGGGAAACAACATCAAATTTCAGCTTTAGTAAAAGGACGTGTAACATTACTGGATTTTTGGGGCTCTTGGTGCGGGTCATGTATCGCTAATGCTAAACTAATGATGCCCGTGTATGAGGAATTTAAGCAAAAAGGATTTCAGGTTGTTGGCATTGCCCGGGAATACAAAAACACCAAAGGGCTGAACATCGCCCTCAAAAGAGATAAATTCCCTTGGTTAAATCTGTTAGAGCTTAACGACAAGAACGCCATATGGAATAAATATGCAATCAGCAATTCGGGCGGTACAACAATTTTATTGGACAAAACAGGCCATATCCTTGCTATTGACCCGAGTCCGCAACAAGTTCGACAGTATCTTACTCAAATGCTGTAATTTAGGCTGTTTTTGTATAATCAACCTCAAAATCATGCTTAAAACTACCTTTTTACATCGATGCCTTATTACGCTATTGTGTTTTGGCCTGATTACTATGAACAGCTGTCTGTTAAACAACGGCACATCAACCGGGTTAGCCGGGGCATTGGTGGGTTTAACGCCAAACGAAGATAAAGGCATCAAAGAAATTATAGGTTTTTACGGCGGCAGGTGCGAGTATTCGATAGGTATGAGTACCGGCATTAATGTGGAGCGCACTAAATACTTTAAAATAAAATTGGAAAACTCACAGGCAACTCAGGCCATCAAAAACACGGAGATGGCTTGCGGTAACATTGCCTACATGTTTTACCATGCGCTAAACAGTAAAGAAAAAGAGAACTACCAGGAAATTCACGTTAAGCTTGTCCCCAGTCAGCAACCGGCAAACGAAGAAACTTACACCGCCGAACAATTGCAGAACATGGATAAGAAGCTGCAATTTACCGAACGGTTTATTAGCTTCATCAAAAACAAACAGGCCGACAGTTTACAAAGCTATTTCAGCACCGAACTTTTTAGCAAAAAACAAATCAGCGAATTTGTAAACAAGCTTCAAACCAACGAGGCCGGTTTGTCTCCCATCCGCGATTTTGTACCTGTTGGCTTTGAGGTAACCGAGTACGATAATTACCCGGTGATGCGGGTTTCGGGCATAATCCGCAGGCAAAAAAACAACACGCAGTTCACCCTTTTTATTTACAATAAGGTTGGCGAGCAGCAAGTATTTGGTGTTGATTACCGGTTATAGACAGCCGGCGCAATATTGGCTTGCAAATGATAAAATCTTTGCAACAACTGAGGCATCATGCCTAATCCAATACCGCCCTGCAAACCGTATCTTTGCCCTGCTATGCCCATCATCCCGCATCAATTACCCAACTACCAGCCCAACCAGGCTACCGAAATATTAATACTTGGCCCCTTTACGCCGGCAGTACCCGGCGCGCCCGATTTTTTTTACGGCCGTCCGCGCAATTTTTTGTGGCACCTGCTGCCACAGGCTTTCGGACTGGCGCCGCTTAAAGACGAAACCCTGGCCAGCAAACAGGCATTTATGGCTAAATACCATATTGATTTTGCCGACATCATTAAAACCCTCGACCTGCCCGACGGACTGGAAGCCGAGGCCGAAGATGATGCCGCCGATGCCTACGTGCTGGAGTGGAACAACCTGATTACTGTGGTGAATGCGCTGCCCAACCTGAAAGCCGTATACTTTACCCGCAAAACCTTTAACGGCCTGCCCAACATCAAAGCGCAGGTAATGCCGCTGGCCCAGCACTGCCGCCAAAAGGGCATCCGCTTTTGCAAGCTGGAAACTCCGGCGCGACACTATAGCGACAGCAAACTGCAGCAATGGAAAGATACCATTGTGGCACAAACAACGTGCTTAAGGCCGTGATAGTGGACAAATAATGTAAGCTATCATAACGCGCTTCGACATAATATTTTATACCTAAACTAAGCTTAGTATACTTATGATCATTTCGCGTAATCTGCAAATTGCCTCCATTTGCTATTTTTTGTCCTGGTTAGCTTCGGCCGTGTTGATTTTTGCACCAGCCTTAAACGGTCAAAACGTAGATTATTTGCCTAAGCTGTTAGCGTTAGCCGCTTTGGCTGGAATTGGCTACCTTATTGGGCAAAATTATAGCTGGTTTAAGTGGCTTTTTTTATTATTGACTGTTATAGGTCTGCTGGCTCTTTACCTAAAACTGACGGACGATGAAACGGATGACCGTTTGACCAGTTACATAGGCAGCCTGCGAGAATTATTTAAAGTGCTCACTGCAATATTTTTATTTTGGCCCGAAGGTAAGAATAATTAATAGTAGCTAACCAAATGTAAAGACCGCTGCATGCAACAAATAAAGCATATTATCGCCATTTTATTGATACATGCCGTAACCTGCTGCCTGGTTTTTGCCTTACACAGTTCGGGGCGTTTAGGTGCTGATATTTTTGGATACGTAGCCGGCCTTACCTTTTATTTTTGCTTCAGAATACCTGGAGTTATTTGTTAGTTAACCTGACGTTCTGGGGTTTTTGTTACCGGGTTGTATATTATGATAAACCAGTGTGGGTTAAATCAATTCAATCCTTGCTGTTTATTGCATTAACGTTGCCCTTTATTTTATGGAGCAATGAGGTGGCTGGATTTGTACATCGTGGACATGTCTTTACTCTATGGCAAATTGGCTTTTACGCCCTCAGTTTGTGGCTTACTTACCGGTTGCTGGTTAAGCCGTTTGCCGGCAAATATTACCATATCTACAACCCCGAACATAAATAATATCATATTCACTTTATGAGAAATCGGCGGGCGTACCTTCAAAAAAACAAGGCTTCCCGGCAAAGACATCCGGCACTCCCTCCAAACTCAATCCTTATTTTTTGTAAACCATTTATCCCGATTACGGTTAATTACCACATACTTATCCGTTACTAAGGGCGTTACGCCCCAAGGGCCGGATGATTTTATCCCGCTCTTGTTATCATAGCAGATTCCTATTTTTTATTGATGACCGGCCCGCCTTCAACCCAGGCAGGCCGGCCTTTAATTGTAAAAAAATGAGCCCCCCAGCCCCCTAAAGGGGGAGCAAAAATCAAATAGTAGACCATTTAATTCTGTAATTTTTACTAATCCTGTATATTCCGGTTCAGACAAATATTACTGCTGCGCAAGCCTCTCCTGGCTTGTGGCTTACCAAGAGATTACAATGCCGGATATTCCTGTCTGCGGGCGACAAGCCAGGAGCCTTGCAGCAGCGATGATATTTCTGATAATCCTGTAAATTCTGGTTCAAATGTTCACCGCGACTTTGATACTCCCCCTTTAGGGGGTCGGGGGGCTAAGGATTCCGTTTAAACATAACGTTTAACCACTGTGACTGGAGGCCCGTGCCCGACCGGTACCTGATGAGCAACCGGCTATCCTCAAAACTAAAAGTGGCATCCGGAAATAAATCGTACGAGCCGGGCGCTGCAACTGACGGACTAAATCCATCTGGAAGTGTGGTCATCCCGGTAAAATTGTCGGCCGTAAACCGCATGGTAAGTTGGTTGCCCCTTACCTGGTAAGTGCCCGTGATGGGCTTGTATACAATAAATACTACGGGCGAGGTTGTTGAGTAAGCGGTAAAATACACGCTATCGGTACCGAAAGTTAAAGTCCGCGATGTGCCTTTAAGCGTTACGTTGTCTGTCCAAATACCCCGCAAGGTTGGCGCGGTTGCCGACTTGTCCTTTTTGCAGGCAGTTACCAATAATAACAAGGCGGTTAGCATCATACACAAAAATCGAACCGATGAGGTTTTCATACGATGTAAAGTTTAACTACCCGTACGTGAATACACTACATTATGTAACAGCCCATTGCACTTTCTACATAAGGCTTAGGGATGGTAGCAACATAACCAACTACAAGTAGCATCAACGGCCCAAAGCTGTCCTTGCGCAATGGCTATGCAAAGTCATAAGTAGATTAGTCCGCATCAATCTCTCGACGTAAAGTAGCGGCGGCAGACTGCGGCTGTCCGGCCGGGTAGACGGTGTAATTAATGAGGAGTTGGCTGCCTTCAATTTTGTACGTGGCACCATCAAACAGGGTGTAAAAGCCCGACGTGTTTACCGGCGGCCTGAATTCAGGCAAAGTTACCGTAAAACCATTAAAATTGCCGGGGGCAAATTGCATGGTTAACGTATTGCCCTGCTCTGTAAAAGTGCCTCTGAAAGTTGTAGGTCTTACGTCGGTTAGCTTTAAATATACCTGATACAAAACGCTGTCGCCGCGGAAAATAAGTGTCCGTTGCTTGCCACTGTTTTCTGCGTTGTCCCACTAGGAGCCACGTAAGGGATAAGGTCTGGTTTTTTCTTTTTTACAAGATCCAACCGTAACCAAAAGGGCCAGGGCAAACGCAACGCTTAATAACTTTGCTGATAAGGTTTTCATGTGGTGAATTTACATATCTGTACGCGAAAACAGTTGCCAGTGTAACAGATTAAAAATGATTTATTTGCAGCTGCAGTAAACCTCGGTGTCAGCCGTTTTAACGGCAGCTTCTTGTAATCTATACTTTGGGCTAACAGACTTACAATACCATATGCTAATCTATTCTTGATGGGCGTTGTACGACAACACCCTTTGTGTTTTTAAGTCCCATCGTAAAGAATCACCGTAAATCACGGTTTTGTCATCAGGGTTTTTAATATCCTGTACCCTCACCTTGCTTGCAAACAACACCTTATCTTTAAGGGCAAAACGAATGTAATTGGCCCTAATGATAGTATTACCAATCTGCGCCACGGCATGCCCCCGCATATGAAACGTTGAGGTAACGGAATCCTTAATTAAAGTATCTGAGGATAGCATTCTAAGCCCGGTGTAATCCTTGTGGACTTTGCCCTGCAAGGCTAATTTAAAATTCGTGCTTACCCTGGTTTTAGCGGCTGCCTTGCGCTGCCCGGCTGACTTGCCCGCCTGCGTTGGTTTAAACTCAGTACCATTAGCTTGAGGCTTTTTGGCGGTTAGATATTCTTGATTTTCAGTATCTCCTGCCGGAGCTGGCAAAACCTTTTGCACCATCATTCCGAGGCAGAGCGGCGCCAGTAAAACTAGCATGGCCGGGTAAACCCAACGCCTAGCCCCTACCGACCGCCTTTGCATCAGCATTTTTACCCTGCCTTTTAAACTGCCCGAACCAAAAGTATTTACCAAACTGCCCGACGGCCGCGAGGCTATTTTAAGCAACAAGTTTACGTATCCGCCGGTATGGGCGTCGCGGCTGCTCGTCAGCGCCTCGTCTACCTGGTACTCGTGCGTTAAACGCAATTCGCGCGACAGCAGATACACCAAGGGGTTAAACCAAAAAAACACTTTCATCACCCCGGCCAACAGATTATCGGCCGAGTGGCCCAAACGGCAATGCATTGCCTCATGCATAAAAACCTGCCGGCGCTCGCTATCTGTTAAGCCCGAACTATCTAAAAACACCAGGTTAAAAAACGAAAAGTTAAAGCCCTGCCTGTTATTCACAACACGCAAGCGCCCTCGACGATAGCCCTGCCGGTAAGCCATGAGTAATACTTTGGCTATTGAAACTAACAGTCTGACGGCCGGCATCGCTGCAATCACCCAATAGGCTATACGCGCCCAGTCGGCATAATTAATCGATGATATATTTTTTAAGGGTGATGGTATGCCCGCACCTTGCACCATGGTTAATGGTGCCTGAACAACCACCTCTCTCACTGGCAAACGCTCAAGTACCATCGGCACAGTGGCCCGCGTAGTAAAGTGCAGTGCCGGCACTAAGGCCGTAGCTGCCAGCGCCAGTAGCAAAAAGCTGCGGTTGAGGTTAAAAAACGTCAGCCTTTTGAGCGCCAGCAAGTATACCAGGTAAAACGCGGCAGCCACCACCAGGCTTTTGCCAAAGTAAAACAGCATTTCCATAGAGCAGTCTTTATTTTTGATTCATCATTTTTTTAATCTCCTCTACTTCCTCAGGCGACAGGCTATCCTCCTGCACCATAAACGACAGCAGGTTACCCGCCGACTGGTCAAAGTAGTCGGTAAACAGCTTAAAAAAGGCCTGCTTACGGTAAGCCGCCTTACTCATGGCCGGGTAATACTCGTAGGTTTTGCCATAAGCTTTATACTGCACGTACCCCTTCTTTTCTAACTGTCTCACTACAGACGATATGGTATTGTAAGGCGGCTTGGGTTCTTCATCCAACTGCGCAATAATATCCTTTACAAACCCCTTTTTAATCTGCCACAACACCTGCATCACCCGCTCTTCGGCCTTAGTTAATTGTTCCATGTTCAAATATACAACTGCTATATCAGTTTTACAACTAATTTTTAAGTTATTTAACTGGTATAGCCGTTTTAAAGCCAATGAGTGAATTAGTGAGTTGTGAATAAAAAGCCAATTAGTGATTGAGTGAATGGTAGAATGAGTATATTGGCGAATTAACTGGTCGAGCACTAACCCTCTTAATTCTTGGATTTTGGCTCTATTCTCTCGGCTCTTTCCTCACCCTGTCATTTCGAGTGTTAACGAGAAATCTTGTTACTTGCGGTTGATAAGTCGATAAGCTAATTCATCCATGAGTCGTGGCAATTTATATTGGCATCCTACAAACTAAATAAGCGTTGTTTCTGCGGTTGGACTTGATTAATGCTGCTAAACTTACTTCGTCTGCTCTATGCCGCAGAGGCATGTTACTTTTGTCTTGATACAAAAGTAACCAAAAAATCAAGTCACCTTCCGCTTGCTTCTTTGCCGCACGTGGCCTTTACCCTGCAAAGCCGGACAGCACCACAGGCTTCTTATATTTTGCGCCCTTGCCTGCTAAGGCCTGCGCTTCAGCAAAATCTAAAAGGCCTCTGCCTGCCCGCAATGCCCAAGTGTGCTGCCCGCCTTTCGCCCGAAGCTGGGGAGGCGACGGGAACGCCAAGGTCAAGCCCATCCAGCCCCTAAAGGGCGAGTTTTGATTTGCACTATTTAAAGGCTCCCCCTTTAGGGGGCTGGGGGGCTACGCTGCCGCAAGCCTCCTGGCTTGTGGCCCGCTGACAGGTATATCCGGCGTTTGATGTCCGGCTAAACCACCCGCTAATCAGAAACTCCTCCTTCAGGGGGCTGGGGAGCTTAACCACAAGCCTGGAGGCTTGCGGCAGCGAGAATTTGGTCTGTAGTTCTGCAAATTCAGCAAATTCGGATTCTGACGATAGCAAAGCAACCTGTAATCCCAAAGGTTCCGATTCAACACAAGTCTTCCCTTCCGAAGAGGATTTAAGCAGTGCTACTCCCCCTTTAGGAGGTTGGGGGGCTTGCGTTGTCGAAATTTCGGCTACAACTATCCCCCATTCGGATACATTTATGTAAGTGCTTTGCCCAACATTTGCATCGTCAAATAAAATACACTATGCAAAAAACAATTTTTATTACCGGGGCGTCGGCGGGGTTGGGTAAGGCTACGGCGCTGTTATTTCAGCAGCGGGGTTGGCAGGTTATCGCTACCATGCGCAACCCAGATGCCGAAACTGAACTTAACCAGTTACCACATGTTACTCTGCTGCCGCTGGACGTGACCAACGTGGCGCAAATCACCAGTACCGTGGCCGAGGCTATCCGCCTGCACCCGGTAGATGTGGTGTTTAACAACGCCGGTTACGGACTAATGGGCGCTTTAGAAGCCCTGACTGACGAGCAGATTTTGCGCGAGGTCAACACCAACTTATTGGGTGTAATCCGTGTTACGCAGGCCTTTATTCCGCATTTCAGGGAGCGGCAATCGGGCACGTTTATCAGCACTACATCTATCGGTGGTATCATTGGCTTTCCGTTGCACTCTATTTATCATGCTACTAAGTTTGGTATTGAGGGATGGTCGGAAGGGATGTCGTTTGAGCTGGGCCTTCACAACATCCGTATCAAAACCGTGGCACCGGGCGGCATCAGCACCGATTTTGTGGGCCGCTCGCTCGACCGCTCACTGCATCCGGCTTATGCCCCGCTCGAAGAAAAACTGTTTGGCACCGTAGATGCCATGATGCAGGCCGCCTCTGCACCGAAGCAAATTGCCGAGGTGGTTTATGAGGCTGCTACCGATGGTAAAGACCAGATACGCTATGTAGCCGGTTTGGATGCGCAGGCATTGTACGCCCGCCGTAATGAGTTGGGCAAAGAGGAGTTCAGGAAAGAAATCAGGAAACAGATTTTAAGTTAAATTTGCAAAAAATCAGGGCCATGCAAACTATTTCGTCCATATCCGAAAAGCACCGGCTGGTATCACTGCCCGCGCCGCTTCACCCCTTGGTAAGCGTGGTGCGCATTGCCGATATGCGCTTTACCGACAGCATCCGGTGGGAGCATTTTACGTTGGGCTTCTATTGCATCTCATTAAAGCGCAACGTTTCGGGCAAAAGCCGCTACGGACAACAATATTATGATTATGACAAGGGTTTGATGACCTTTGTAGCGCCCAAACAGGTGTTGTCGCTACCGGATATGCCTGCAGACACGCTTAACCCGGCATCGGGTTTTGCGTTGCTGGTACACCCCGATTTTTTGTACAACCATCCGTTGGCGGCTAAAATAAAAAGCTACGGCTTTTTCTCGTATACGGTAAACGAGGCGCTGCACCTGTCCGAAAAAGAAGAGCTGTACATGGTTGAAATTTTCGAGAAAATTGCCGAAGAGTACCAGCACATCGACCACCATACCCAAGACATTATCCTGTCGCACATTGATTTACTGCTCAATTACAGTAACCGCTTTTACCAGCGCCAGTTCATCACCCGTAAAGCCGTTAACCACGATTTGCTGACGCGGATGGAGCAAATCCTCAACCGGCATTTTGAGCAGGCTGACACCCTAGGCGCGGGTTTGCCTACGGTAGAAAGTCTGGCGGCGCAGCTTAACCTCACGCCCCATTACCTGAGCGATATGCTGCGCTCACTTACCGGCCTTACCGCGCAGCAGCACATCCACGAAAAACTGATAGAAAAAGCAAAAGAATATTTGTCGGTTACCCGCCTGTCGGTTGCCGAAATTGCTTACCGGCTTGGCTTTGAGTACCCGCAGTCGTTCAATAAGCTTTTCAAAAAGAAAACCAACGTGTCGCCGCTCGAGTTCCGGCAGCAATTTAATTAAACCAACTGCGCCTGCAACTTGCGCCGGCTTAACGCCATAGCCCCTTGTATCCGAGGCCGGTTATAGCGTTGCAACATCATCGGGTACAGGTTAATCAAAATGTTGGACACAAGCAACGGCATGGCTTTAGCCCAACCAAACCGAACGGCTACCACCACGGTAAACACCGACACAATGATCAGGATAATCAGGTGACCTAACTCGTCTATCTTGGTACGGTAATGCAGGTTGGCCAAAGTTTCGGCGCCTTTACCTACCGGCTTGGTGGCTTTGCCCAGCTTTTCCCAACCTACCCAAACCAATAGTTTGCGAAACAAATTGATGCCTAAGCGTTCGTAAACTTTGCCTCCCACTTCCCAGGGCCGCGTGTTAAAATAGCTCGATTGTAATTTGCTTTTTAGCGCCTCGGTAAACATCAGCGCACCACCCATCAGCAAAAAATTGAGCGCTATGGCAAACCCTGCTTTTTGTATACCTGTAAAGCGGACTAACACATAAACCAGTACTGCAGTGATAAAGACGATTAGTATGAGGGTTAAGGTTTTTTTCATGATGAGATATGAGGTGTTTGTTTCAAATATAATGAAATGGAGTACCCTTATAACAATCTAATTTATACCGTAATTGCCCCCGCAGATAAATAAATCGTACCCTAACATATCGCTTCCATTAAATTTAGTGATTTCGCTATATTAGCCATAACACTTTAACCTTATGGCATATAAATCAGTTTTTGCGCTATTCTTTTTTTTGTTGATAACCAAGCTGGCTTCGGCGCAATCGCAATCCACCTATCCCATGATAAGGGGAAACGTAGATATATCAATCACGAAAGGCACCATCGCCTGCGACTTCTTTATAACCGACCTGCCCGACGTAAAAAATTACGTCATCCGTTTAAATTCAGGTATGAATTTGCGTTATTTTAAAGATGTAGGCCGCAGTAACGAAGCTTTGTATTATGATGCAGACACTAAAGACAGTTTGGGGTCTGACGAAACGAAAGCTTATTTTGTACACGAAAATCGTGGCAATCCGGCTCGCTATCTTCCCAAAGAACTCGAAGTTAAATACTTGGGTATGTACCCGGTGGTGCGCGACTCGGCCAGCGGCTACATGGGTGCCGATTGGCGTGGGAACGTAGCATTTAATGGTTACTCGGTGCGGGCCGAGGGCTTGCAGGGATGCTGGTACCCCGTTTTATATGATAAAGATACCCATGTGCGATATACCGATGTGCGCTACAACATCAATGTTATCTGTAATGATTGCAGCGTTTTGTTTGTAAACGGCAGCAAACCTGTGCGTGCCGCTAAAGCTAACTTTGTGAGCGATAAGCCGCATCAAATGGCGCTGTATTGCGGCAAGTTCAAAGTTACAGAAAGCAACGGGGTTTGGTTGCTTAACTCGGATATGCAAAAAGCTGATGAACAAAAGCTGTTTACTACGGCTAAAACCTATCAGGATTATTATGTGAAGCAAACGGGTATACCATTTAATGGCAATCTAAGCTTTATACAAACTACGCCCGTAGCCAACCCAAAGCACTGGGGATTTGCCTTTTTTGTTGCTCCAACGAGCATTAATGTAGCTGTTGGGCAATATGGCATGGCATCTATGTTTAATGCTGTAAATGGTCCTAATAATAAGAAAACAATGGCACATGAGCTGGCGCATTACTATTTCGGTAGCATGTTAACTACCGATGGCGAGTTTGGGCACATTGTAGATGAGAGCTTTGCCGAATACATGGCCCTGAACTTGACCAAAAATTTGGAGAGTGAGCAGGACTATCGCCAGGCATTACAGAAACGTATATCGCCGCTTAAGTATTTAAAAAATTATAAACCATGGGCGCAGGTGACTAAAGAAGCTGATTATGGAAACCGCGAATACTATTTATATTACTACGGCCCGGTGCTGCTTACCGCCATCGAAAAAGAAATTGGCGAAGAACCCATGCGGCAATGGCTTAGATTAATGTTGGCTACCAAACCGCTGCACACTGATTATAATTTTTTACTCAGCACGTTTAAAAAAGCCGTGCCTGATATAGCTTTGCAGCAAAGAGTAATAGACAGTTACTTTACGTCTGCCAATGCGTTAAATACAGCTATTGCTAAAATTGCGTTATAGATAAGTGCAGATGCCTAACACCCTTGCAACTGTTGCCTGCAGCAATATCATCCATCACCTCTATTCGTTATTGACAAGTTTGTCGTTGTTTTTACTCCTTGCAACCCTACCACTTGCTGCTCAAAGGCGAGGTTTGCGTAGCGCTTGAGTGGATTGCCGGAACAGCAACGGCCAAAAACAGCGCAGTATTTTTTTCGGGCGGATTAATGTCGTCCAGCTATCACCGTAAAACCGCGCAGGGCCGCTGGCAAAAGCTGAAAGGCTTGGGCGCGGCTTTTAATTTAAAGGTGCAGAAGTTGTGATGTAGTATAAATTGCTTTACGCTGGTGTTTAATACATTGACATTCAACATCGCAACCCTTTTATTACACACATTATAAGGGTTTATTTATTTAAAAATACTTACCTTGTTTTAATGAACCGTCTCCTTATCTTATTTATCCTAAACATGGCTTGCTGCTTTGCCGCCATAGCCCAGCAACAGCCGGCTGATTTGCTGCGAAAATCTGTACAAAACCTCAAAAGTTACCGAAGCATCGAGGTCAGCGTTTTACAGGTAAGTAAAAATATGTTGAGCGAAGACACCACAGTCATTAACAACAAGGAAACAATTGTGCAAAACGCGGAAGGCCAGATTACGGCACAAAACCAATTAAAGCTTACCGCCGGAACACAATACTATCGCGAAGTATTCATTGACGGCAAATTATATTCGCTGGATTTGAGAGACAGTGTTTACAGCATAACTGCAAACCCCAAAAAAGTTATCAATTCGCTTACCCAATACATTGACAATATAACCTACGCGCTTGCCAAAAAAACTGGTAAACTGAGCCGCCTTGCAGACACCCTGATTGCGGGCCAGCCGTGTTACAGCATCTTTGCACGGAATTATGATACCGTTGTCAATGACAGTCATGATTTTACTTATAAATATTTTTACCTGAGCAAAAAAAATTTGCTTCCGCTTATGACCATAGAAAAAGGCGCCGGCAGCGCCAGTAAAGGAGGTTACGAAATTGGGCGGATAAACATTTACAACCAAAGGTACTTTGATCATTATGTAATTAACCAGGAGATTGCCCCATCGGTATTTGCCTATAACCTTACCGACTTAGACCCCGAAACTACCGCCATGCTGCCCGAGGGCGCCGCAGCGCCTGCCATAGCCGTGCGCCAGGTAACCGGAGCAGCTATACCGGCAGGGCAGTTTACCGGCAAGGTGGTATTGTTGCAATTTGGCTCGGTTACCTGCGGCGCGAATGCACTGGCCAACCCCGCCATGAACCGGCTGGCCACCAGATATGCTAGTCGCAACGCCGCCATTGCCTGCATTTACAGCGAAGAAACACCCGTGCAAGCCCAACGATACATTAAAGATAATAACATCCGCTTTCCGGTTTACCTCGGCAGCGGCCGACTAAAAAGAAAATTTCAAACCAAAGGTACACCCAACTTTTACCTCATAAACTCACAGGGCGTTATCGTAAAAAGCATCAGCGGGTACAGTGATGATTTAGAAGAGGAACTCACCAAGGCTATAGATGGGTTGCTGGCAAGCCCCCCAGCCCCCTAAAGGGGGAGCTGCTGCACCTAAATCCTTTTCGGAAGTTCCCCCACCTAAATCCTCCCCAAAGGGGAGGACTTTAAACTTAAAATTTAATTCTGTAAATTCATCAATCCTGTAAATTCTGATTCTAATTTGTAAAGTTGCCAGTCCGCTAAACCCCTCCCTGCCCTCCCGAGGGAGGGATGAATTGCCATTACTACTTAATAGAGACAAGCTACTGCTTTCGCTGTCGCAAGCCTCCTGGCTTGTGGTGCACCGAGGCGGTTACATGGCAAGCGCACCTATCGGCGGGCCACAAGCCAGGAGGCTTGCGGCAGCGGTGAACAGGGCCACCTAAATCTTCCCCCGTAAGTTACCCCACCTAAATCCTCCCCAAAGGGGAGGACTTTAAACTTACAAGATGATTCTGTAAATTCATCAATCCTGCAAATTCTGATTCAAGACAGAAGAAGTAGCCGCTGCGGTAATGAGCCGACGATGTGAATTAAGAACTAATGACTTAAATTTAAAACGCACTACTGTTAGTCGATTTATACCGCCAGCCAATCGCGAGTATCAAGATGTCTCGCTATCGCTCGACATGACAAGGTGGAGAATAGAGTCAGGAACAAATAAGCCAGGAATCAAGAGCTAAGAAAAATGTTTTTCACGGACTTACGGACTACCGGTCTCACAGACTCCCAGTCTTCCCATCCGCACATCCGCACATCAAAAACTCATTTATTAACCTTCACTCTCACCTCATTACCGGCCGCTAACCCGCTTACTCCCCCACCGGTATATTTAACGGTGTAAGTGCCGGGTTGCAGCGTATAGTGGTGTGCCAGGTTAATGGTAGTGGTAAGGCTATCGTGCGGAGCTATGGTGAGGTAGGCTTCGGTGGGTGGTGGCATCACGCGGCGGGCCAT
>CAXYKR010000478.1:0-14940 GCA_964277815.1 uncultured Mucilaginibacter sp.
ATTAAATCCATTAAGGATTTACCCATACGGCGGCTGCCGCTAAACTCGTTAGCAGCCATTTCGTAAAACAGGTTGATGAAAGGTTTAACGCCGGTATAGTTCATCATGGCCTCATCATCATTGCTCGAGATGAGCGGATACTTGGTTGGGTTATTAAACATTTCGGCAATTTGGCCGGCAGCATCCATTATCGCTCGATTAGATACTCTTATCAGTAGGCGCAAACGCATAGCGTTGGCAAATTTTTTCCATTTGATGGCATCTCCGCTATAAATCAGGTCGGTTCCGTCAAATGGCTTGGCATCCGTAAAAAGGTCATTGGCTCTTTTCAGGTCAGCCAATAGCGAAGTGTAAATGGACTGCTGCGTATCAAACTGTGGA
This sequence comes from uncultured Mucilaginibacter sp., assembly GCA_964277815.1. Taxonomy (GTDB): domain Bacteria; phylum Bacteroidota; class Bacteroidia; order Sphingobacteriales; family Sphingobacteriaceae; genus Mucilaginibacter. The sequence goes on from CAXYKR010000478.1 coordinate 382, forward strand.
TAATACAATTCGTCTCGCCCCCTAAACGCCTCGGTGTAAGGTATGTCGCCAAACATATCCGTTAGGTTCGACATAAACCAAGCCTTCATCACCAGCGCAGCCCCCATCGCATTAGCATCACTGCGCTGCTCGGCAATTTTATACATCTCATTCATGTCGTTGGCCTTGGTGTATAGCGTTGACCAGATGGGGTCAAACTCGTTTTCTTTAAACTGATATCGGGCAAAGTCATTCAGTACGCCAGTTTCTACCGTGTACTGCATCAGCTCGTTGTTTAAGCGGTGTGCCCGGCGGGTAATGAGCCACATGCCATCAAATTGGGCCGGGGCCAGCAAACTGCCCGGCGACACCGTACTGACCCTAACAGAGTCGGTGTTGAGGTTTTCAAAATCCTTGGTACAGGATGAGATAATACTGATGGCAAGGATAAAGAAGAATAAAATGAAGTTTTTTAATAAACGTTTCATATTAAATAATTAAAAAGATACTTTAAGAGTTGCGCCAAAACTGCGGGTAGAAGGAAACTGGCCGGTTTCGAAACCTGGCTCGATACGGTTGCGGTTAAGCGTGGCAATTTCGGGGTCGTATAACGGAAACTTAGTAAATAGCAGCAAATCGCGGCCATAGATGTTTAACGACGCCGCTTGAGCTCCAATCCGTTTAATCAAGCTGCCTGCAAACCGGTACTCCAACGATACCTCACGCAGCTTAATAAAAGAGGCATCAAAAAGGTTGGATTCTACGTTGTCACGAAGATATTTCTGATTGTAATAATCGCCCGGGGTAGCTACAATATCATTGGGGCGATAAGTGCCGTCGGCGTTGCGTGTCACACCTTCGCCAATAATGCCACCATACCGGCCGTCTAGTGTCGACTTGAGCTTACCCGCACCTGCCAAAACAGAGTGCGAAAACGAATAAATGTCGCCGCCTTTTTGGCCATCAAATAAAAACGATAAACCAAACGCACCGTAGCTTAGCTGGTTTTGTATACCAGCCTTGAAGTCAGGAATTGCCGAGCCTAATATTCTCAGGTTTTCGGTATCAATTAAAGGTAAGCCTTTGCTGTCATGTACAATCTGTCCATCGGGCGCACGTACGTAGCCAGAGCCGTAAATATCGCCTATTGAGCCGCCAACCACAGCTTTGATGTAGCCTCTCGGTCCGGTAGCCATTATAATTTCGCTTACGTTGGTAGCCAGTTCTTTAACCACGCTTTTATTGGTAGAGTAGGTTAGCGTAGTTCGCCATTGCAATTTGCTGCCTTTACGTAGTAGGTTGGCATTTGCGGCAAGCTCATAGCCATAATTATTAATAAGGCCGGCGTTAAAAATGCGGCCTGTAAAGCCGGTAGCCGGGTCGTTAGGTACAGTTAATATTTGGTTAGAACTATTGGCATTGTAGTAGGTCAAATCAAAACCTAAACGGTTGCCAAAAAAACGTATGTCTGCACCAATTTCGCGGTTAGTAATAATTTCGGGTTTTAAGTTGTCGCCTCCAGGCAGTGTAAGCGGATTGGTATAGCTGCCGCCAAACTCCGACGGGGTAAAGTAGTACCCAGTGCGGTAAGGGTCGGTATCGTTACCCACTTGCGACACCGAGCCTTTAAGCTTTAAGTACGACAGTGGCTTAATAGCCGAAAGATTGAACATCTCGGTAGCAATTAAACTGCCCGACACCGAATAATAAAAGTAGGAGTTGTTAGCTTTCGGCAGGGTGCTCGACCAATCGTTACGGCCGGTTACATCTATAAAAGCATAGTTTCTAAAACTAAATTGAGCCAGGCCATAAAGGCTTTGTACTTCTTTGCTGGCTGGTGCAAGCACCACCAGGGGGCGGTCTTTGGCGTTACCAAGCGTGTAAATGCCCGGTGCACTCAGCCTTTCTGCGGTGATGGTATTGTTTTTTATGGTGTTTTTAAAGATGCTGCCCCCGGCTGATAGCGATAGACTCAATTCCTGGAACAGCCTATCATCATATTTGTACAAAAAATCGTAGTTCTGCTCCTGCATCATCACCGATTGTTCCTGGTAGCGCCCAACAGCAAAGCGGATGCTGCTGTACGGCCGGCGGCTGGTTCTGAAGGATGAGTTTTGGTCGATGCCGCCACGCAGTATCAGGCTCATTTTTGGGGTAAAGCTATAAGTAGCGGTAAGGTTGCCAAAAATCCGATCCTGGTTCAAGGTGTTCAGGTTTTCGTAAAGGATAAAATACGGATTGTCTACCGATGGGTTAAGGATGTTATTTTGGTCAACGTTCGGGACATCCCAATAATCCTTATACCACTGATGGGGTATATTGGCCGAGCGGTACATCAGCCCGTACATAAACGAGTTGGTATTGTACCCTGCCAGCGGTAAATTATCGCTGTATTTATGGTAGTAATTAAGCCGGGTAGTTAACTGAAATTTATTGAGTTTGCTGTTGCTCGAAAAAGCAAGGCGGTTAAAAGTATACCCGGTGTTAGGCAGTATATATTGATTGCGCATGTCATTATACGAGAGCCTGACCGAATTTTTATTGTCGCCGCCGGTTAGCGCCAGGCTGTTATTGTAAGTTACGCCGGTAACAAACGCACCTTTTACATAATCTTTATCAGCTACCCAGGGCGTTCTTTCGGTGCCCCGCATTTTGGTGACCGGATCGTATTGATAATAGGATTGTCCATTAAAAGCCGGACCGAATGAACGGGTGGAATTGGTGCTTGCCCCATCCGGGCTGGCTCAGTATGAGAAATAACTGTTGATAGTATTGCCTGCACCATATTCATACTGAAAATCGGGGTAGCGTAAAACGTCTTCGAAGGTCACGCTGCTGTTAAAAGTTACACCAATTTTTTCTTTACGCTCGGTGTTGCTTTTGGTGGTAATCAGTATGGCGCCCGATGCCGCCCTGGAGCCATATAACGCTGCTGCCGACGGGCCTCGTAAAACTGTAATGTCTTTGATGTCCTCAGGGTTAATATCGCTCAGCGCATTGCCGTAGTCAACGGGGGGCTCGGTGTTGCCGGTTGCACCGTAGCTTAAACCGTTGTTGCCCACCATACCGCTCAGTACCGGTACACCATCTATCACCAGCAAGGGCTCACCTTTATCCAGGTCGAGCGAGTTTTGGCCGCGTAACGTTATCCTGACTGTGCCGCCCGGACCCGTACCTGCCCGGGTAATATTTAAACCCGGTACCTTGCCCGACAGGCCGTTAACCCAATTGTTGGGCATAGTTTTAGAAACTTCTGCGCCATCTATTTTAGTAACTGCATATCCTAGGCTTTTTTCTTCGCGTTTAATGCCCAAGGCAGTTACTACTACATTGTCAAGCGTTTGCGTTTGGCCCGTAAGTTCAACGGCAAGCGGGCTGCCGCCAGCTTTAACATTGTTTAAACGCCGGGTTTGATAAGAGATGTGGCTTACTTCAACGGTGTAACTACCGGGTTGGGTAGCTATTCTAAATTGTCCTTCGGCATTGGTGGTAGCGGTTTTGCCGGTTTCGAGTAGTTTAACGGTAGCGCCCGGAAGCGGAGAGCCGGTAGCATCACTGATTTTACCAGATACAAAAAGATTCTGGCTGACCGCCCGGTTAGCCGGTTTGGCTGCGATGACAATTTTGTTGGCTTGATAAATATACCGTAACTGCGTGTTTTTTAGAGCCTGACCCAGTGCCTGCGAAATGGTACCGTTGTTTACATTTACTGATATATTATTATAGGGAGTTACCAGTTGTTCGTTAAAAACCACCTGGATACCCGATGATTTTTGTATGCCGGAAAGTATAGTTCTTAAATTCTGGTTCTGCAGTTGCAGGGTTATTTTGATGTCTGACGGAGACTGTGCTTCTGATGGTTTGGCCGTTAATAAGAAGCCGGCCGTTATCAGAAGCCATAAGTAAGAATAAAGATGTTTCATTTGATATCTTCTTGTCGTGTTACATGGATATATCCGCCAAACCGACCACTGGTAGTAGAAGAATTTTGAAAAAACTTTATTTAGGTGTAATTAGGTTAAAAGAATTTATCGGTTTAGCTTTTTAAACGTGATGAAATTACCTTTTTGCACAAACTGTAAATTGTTGGCATTGGCTAATATGCTCAGGATGTCATCAATACGGTCGTTGGGCACAAAGCCTGCTGTAATCCGGTAGTTCTGAATATCTTTTTCTATAAAGTTGATGGTAAGGTTATACTGTTTAGATAGCACAGTACACACATCCACCATTTTTTCGTTGTTAAATGCCAGATTACCGCGTTGCCAGGCCATTACGGCTTGTGCTTCCACGGCGTTTTTAACGACAACACCCGTTTGCCGGTCAATAGTTAATTGCTGATTCGGCATTAGTATAGCCGCTGGTTTACTACCGGCTAAATCGGTAACGCCTACCTTACCGCTGGTTACCGAAACTTGTAAACTGCTCATATAGCTGTATGATTTTACGTTGAATGCCGTACCAAGTACAATAGTGCGTATATTTTTAGAGGTAACGATAAATGGATGTGAAGCGTCGTGTGTAACTTCAAAATAGCCCTCACCCTCCAGTAACTCTACTTGGCGCTTACCTTGGGTAAAGCGATTAGGGTAACGTATTTTACTGCCGGCATTCAACCACACTTTTGATCCGTCGGATAATTTGATCTGTAGTCGGGTATACTGGTCTGCGCTTTTTTCTATAGCATTAATAGGATCTAACCAGTTGCGTAATTGGTCCTTAAAAATAAAACTAATACTGGCAATGAGCAGCAACGAAGCCGCAATGCGCAACGCAGGTATGATAGATTTGCGTTTGGCCAGTCGCAAATCAATATTGTTTTTAATGCGTTGGCCTGTTTCTGTCGCTTCCTGTGCTGTCCAGTCAAAACGGCCGGTGGCCGACTGGCTGTCAAACCATTCTTCCAGTAACCTTTTCTCTTCGTCAGTACATTGGCCGTTACGGTAATGCTCCAGTAATTGCTGAATACCTTTTGAATCCATCATTTAACAATATCCTGAAAACCGTATGCTGGTAGTAGATGTTATTGGAAATTTTTTACAAAGTGCTGTAAGACAATAAAATAAATTTAAGATGACCACAAAAACCAATGTATAAGAAGGCTGACAGTCAGGGTAGAATCTTGCTGAAGTACTAACTTAAAATACTTTAGGGCATTGCTGATTTGTTTTTTAACGGTCTTGTCTGATATCTGCAGCCTGTCTGAAATTTCTTTATAACTTAATTGATCGCGGCGGCTCAATACAAAAACGTCGCGCATTTTAGCAGGTAGTTTTTCAATTTCCTGATTGATAAGATTATGGAGTTCTTTAGCTTCTATACCCTCGTTTAAGGTGTCCTGGCGGGTGGTAAAGTGTTCAACCAGGCTATCCAGGTGCTGGCCTTTTTTCAACTGGTCTTTTACATAATTAATACCTTTAAACCTGGCTGCCGTAAAAAGATATCCAGACAGCGTACGCTGGTCGGAAATTTCGTCGCGGCGTAGCCACAACGAAACAAATATTTCCTGCACAATATCTTCGGCCGCTTCCTTGTCGCGGATAACTTTTACCACATACAAAAACAGCCTTTGCCAGTAAAGTTGATAAACTTGGTCAAACGCCGCCTTGTTGCCGTTGCACAACAGTCGGAAAAGTTTTTCTTCGTCTGGTACGGATGGGGTAAGTAATGGCATATAACTTTCACCAAAAGTGGGTTACAAAAGTTAAGGCAATATTTTACCAGTATTATGATATTTGTGGATAGGCCTTAAGCAAGAGACACCAACAGAAATCAAGACATGTGTATAGGCTAAAACTATCCGTTGTTAATGTTGATTTGCTCTTAACAGCACGTTAACGGTGCCGTAGTATACTTGCAGGCATGATGGGAGCACGATTTAAGGACGACAAAGCTTTATTAAAAAGTGTGCAGAACGGAGATGAAGCCGCCTTTGATGCCTTGTTTCAAAAATTTTATCCAGGTTTGTTACGCTATGCCCAATTGTTGTTGCCTTATCCCAGTGATGTGGCCGAAGAAGCAGTAATGGATGTTTTCGTAAAGCTTTGGAACCAGCCCCTCGATTTTGACTTTCATACCTCTTTGGCTTCATTTTTATATATAGCCGTCAAAAATCGTGCGGTTGATTATAGCCGAAGAAATAATTTTATGATCTGTGTACCGGTAGATATGGCCGAGCATGAGGCCGGTCAGGCCTATATGATTCCCGATCAACAATTATCTTTTAAAGAACTGGCCAAAGGCATGGAGCAGTTGATTGGCATGTTGCCTGAGCGTACCCAGCTGGTTTTCCGCATGAATCGTCATGACGAGCTTTCTTACCAGGAGATTGCCACACTGCTTAACCTTTCCATTAATTCGGTCAAAACCCACATGTACCGGGCCATTAAGTTTTTAAAAGAAAGTTATCAGGCTGCCAAAGGCGCAGGGCATTGTTAGCAGTAGGTTAAGGATGTTACTATTCTGTTAAATCTAAAAACGTTGTCATGAATCTGTTTTTTCTGTACGTCTTCCTGATGTTTACAGCATATAATCACATTGGAAGAGCAGGAAATATATACTTTGATAACACGCTATCTGGCTAAGCAAACCACTACAGAAGAAAGTGAGCGCATTGCCGACTGGATAGCCGAATCGGCCCGTAACGAGCAAACATTTGAAGAAATCAAATCGGTTTGGCAGGCCACTAAACCCATGCCGGATGCAGATTTATCGGCCCCTTTAAATAAACTTAAAAACAGAATTGCTCAGGAAATCGTAAAGCCGGACGAGAAAGTGAAAAAGCTACTGGGCAAGTGGTTTGCCATAGCAGCATCGGTAATATTGTTTGCCTTGTTAGGCGGTTGGGGCATTCATTTGTATTGGCGTACATCAACCAAACTGCTAACCGTGAGCGCTGGCGCAGGCCAAAAAAGAAAAGTACGTTTAGAGGATGGCACCACCGTTTATCTGGCGCCGCAGAGTAGCCTGAAATATCCCGAACATTTTGCCCTGAAACGCAACGTTGAGTTGCATGGGCAGGCCTATTTTGAGGTAAGCAAAAATAAGCACCGGCCTTTTATAGTACATACGGCAAAGTTGGATGTTCAGGTGCTGGGTACCCATTTTAACATAAACAGCTATCCAAACCAGCCTTCCACCACCGTGTCGCTGCTGGAAGGAAAAGTGAAGGTTTCTGTACCTGATGACGGTATAGATGAGTACATGCTCAGCCCCGGTCAGGAACTGGCATTAAACCATGCAAGTCGTCAGGTTTACCGTTATGCTTTGGATAGTGCCGCTGTATCCGGTTGGATGAGCAATACGCTGATATTTAAAAACGAAAAGCTGGTTGTTGCTGCCAAAAAGATAGAGCAGATGTACGGGGTGAAAATTGTTTTTGCCGACCAGGCTACTGCCGAAACCAACATCTACGCAAAATTTAAAAATGAACCTTTAAAGTCTGTGTTAGCCACCATTGCTTTTTCGGGCAACATCAGCTACCACATGGAAGGGAACAAAATTTATTTAAGCCTAAAAAGAAGTAACTCTCTCAACTAAATTTTGCAGCATGCCAGGCATGCTGCAAAATAAATCAACCGGCATGGTCGAGATGCCGGTTGTAATCGCCTTTTAAACTATTGCACATTTAATAAACGAATCAGCTAATTTATGAAAAAAAAGATACCATTTCTTTTTTCGGGATCCGCCATGTCAGGAATCCTATTATTTCTAATTTTTATTTCGAGTACTACGGTAGCTCTCGCCGATCAGGGTCTGAGAGGAGTAAAGTGTTCTGTCAAAGCAGAGCGCGAATCACTGGAGCAGATTTTTGATCTGTTACAAAAGCAAACACCGTATAGCATCATCTGCGTGAATCAAGCTGGCTTTTTACAAAAAAAGGTAAGCATCGATGCGCCTGACAGTAACCTGGGAGAGGTATTAAACAGGCTTGCTGTAAAAGCGAACTTTACTTATACCGCACAAAATAATCAAGTTATTGTCAAACCCTGCATAGTTAGCACCGAGTTAGCGATACCCGGCGCCCGTGTGGTCAAAGGGCATGTAACTGACGCCAAAAAAGAAGCGCTACCCGGCGTGTCTGTACTCGTTAAAGGTACCAATACCGGTACCACGACCAGCCAGGAGGGCGACTTTTCGATCAAAGCCAATACCGGTGACGTACTGGTATTTACTTATATCGGTTTTAAAACTAAAGAGGTTCAGGTTACGGGTCAAAATACTTACGCTGTTACTTTAGACGAAGATGCCAGGGGTTTATCAGAAGTCGTAGTAACGGCTTTGGGCATCAAAAAGGAAAAAGCAAAATTAGGCTACGCCGTGCAGGAAGTGCAGGGTGCGGCTTTGGTGGTTGCCCGCGAACCCAACGTCATCAACTCATTAACAGGCAGGGTAGCAGGCCTAACCATTCGTAACTCTACCGATTTATTTCAGGATCCGCAGATTTCACTCCGCGGACGCAAGCCATTGATCGTGATTGACGGTATTCCGGATCAATCTGCTGACTTGTGGAAAATCAATGGAGACGACATTGAAAGCATGAGCGTACTGAAAGGAGCCGGCGCTTCGGCTTTGTACGGCTCAATCGGTCAGAACGGTGCCATCATGATTACCACCAAACGCGGCAAAAACAAAGATTTGAGCGTGGAGGTCAATTCTACTACTGAAATCCAGCCCAACTTTATCCGCATTCCTAAAGTACAAACTGAGTATGGTGCCGGATTTAAAGGCCGCTATACTTATGTTGACGGCTCGGGCGGAGGCCCGGAAGGTTCGGGCTGGATATGGGGACCAAAATTAGATCAGCCGGACCCGACAACACCCAGCGGCTTTTTCGAAACCCCACAATTCAACAGCCCTATTGATCCGGTAACCGGCCAGCGCATACCCATTCCGTTTATTTCGAGAGGTAAAGATAACGTGCGAAATTTTTTCCGTACCGGTGTAGTTTCCAGCAATAACATCAGTATTGCACAGAGCTATGATAAAGGCTCGTTCCGCGCATCGGCTTCGCACATTTATCAAAAAGGTATTGTGCCTAATACCGACCTGCAAAACAGCTCGTTCAACGTATCAGGGAATTATAAACTGTCGCAGGCACTGACCATGGATGCACGTTTGAGTTATAATCGGCAGTATACCAATAACTTTCCCGAAACCGGTTACGGCCCGACCAACTACCTGTATAACCTGATTTTATGGACCGGTGCCGACGTAGATGTAAAAGACCTGCGCAACTATTGGATACCGGGTAAAGAAGGCGTACAACAGCGTAACTATAATAACTCTTATTATAACAACCCGTATTTTCAAGCCTATGAGTATCTGCGGGGTTATGACAAAGACAATACCTTCGGTTCGCTGAATCTGAACTACAAAATAAGCCCGGCATTCAGTATTCAGTTTCGTAATGGCATCAACGCTTATGGGTTAAACCGCTCTTACAAAGAGCCTAAAAGCTATATTGGTTACGGCAATAAATCGAGAGGTCAGTTCACGGTAGCTACCCAAAATTACTTCGATATCGCTACCGACTTAATTGGCGATTATAACCACACCTTTACCGAAAACTTTAAGTTGCATGTACAGGTGGGCGGGTATAACTACTACCGTAATTTTAAATACGGCTCGACTAACACCGATGGATTAAACATCCCTGGTTTCTACAACTTAAGCAACTCATCAAACCCTATACAAGGCACCAACTTTGTGGAAGAACGCAGAACCAGCAGCGTTTACGGCGTTGTAGACTTGGAGTTTTTACATGGTTTGTATCTGTCAGCCACGGGGCGTAACGACATCATTTCGACCCTGCCTACCGAAAACAACAGCTTCTTCTATCCTTCGGTAACCGGCTCCGTTATTGTGTCGCAATTCGCCAAGCTACCGGAGTGGTTTACTTTCTTAAAAGCCAGGGGCTCATGGTCTCGTGTATCCAGCGCTACCTTAAACGATAACGCGTATACCTATAGTTACTTGCCATCATTTAACAAAGGCATCACCTGGAATAATTTACCGTCACTATCGTACGGAGATGTCTTATTAAACGCCAACCTGAAACCACAAACCTCTGATAGTTGGGAGGCTGGTTTAGATGCCAAGTTCTTCAAAAACCGGTTAAGCATCGAGGCTACTTACTACCAGACGCGCGATTACAACAATATTGTTTCAATCCCTGTATCGGTAACCAGCGCTTACAACAGCCAGCTGCAAAATGGCAACGTTTACCAGCGTAAAGGTTTAGAGCTGGTTTTATCGGGCTCACCTATCCGCAATCAAAAATTCAGGTGGGACGTAACCGCCAACCTAAGTAAATATCGCCGCTACCTGAAAGAAATATATGGCGGTGCCGAAACATTGAACCTGTTGCGCGTGGGCGACCGTACCGACCGGATATTTACCACCGTTTACCAAACCGATCCGCAAGGCAGTATTATTTATGGCAGCAATGGTTTCCCGTTAAACGATACCTTTCAGCGGTTTGTGGGTAACCAGGATCCTGATTTGGTTTACGGTTTAGAAAACTCATTCTCGTACAAAAATATTACCCTGAAGTTTTTGGTGGATGGCCGGTTGGGTGGCATGATGTATTCCACTACCAACCAAAAAATGTGGTGGGGCGGTACCAATCCCGGCACCCTTAATCAGTATCGTATAGATGCCAATGCCGGCAAATCAACCTTTGTGGGGGATGGCGTAGTGGTTACCGGAGGACAGGTAACGTATGATGCCAGTGGTAACATATTAACCGATACCCGCACATTTGCACCCAATACCCGGGCGGTCAATTATATTGATTACATGACCAATACCAGTAACGGCGCTTATAATAACTACAATTATTTTTCGCAAACCTTTTTAAAGCTGCGCGAGGTAACGCTGTCATGGCAGGTGCCTAACCGCTGGTTAAGCCGCTCATTTGTAAAAGGTTTAACCCTGTCGGCCGTTGGGCGTAACCTGGCCTTGTTTTCTAAAATGCCAAACGTTGATCCGGACCTGGCAGCGGATAATCTGCAGACGCCATCCACCCGAACCATTGGTTTTAATGCTAACATCAAGTTTTAATCAGATAGCTCATATCTCATGAAAAAAATACTCACCCTGCTGTTGGTTGCTGCTGCCGTAGCGCAATCCGGCTGTAAAAAGTTCAGCGATTTCCAGATCGACCCCAATAAATCTACTACGGCCACTCCCGATTTGTTACTGAACACGATTGAACAAAGTGCTTTTCAATCCACCGACTTGAACGTTGCCTTGGCCAGCAGGCAAATGGTGTATACCGATGCGGTTTCGTTGCAGCAATATTACGGCTGGACGCGCGGCAGCTACGCCAATTACAATAACCTTCGCCAGGTACTTAAAATGGAGCAGGCTGCCTCGGCCGCCAGTAAGCCCGAATATCTTCCCTTAGCCAGGTTTTTCAGAGCATGGTATTTTTTGCAGCTCACACAGATGTTTGGCGATATCCCTTACAGCCAAGCTTTAAAAGGAGACGAGAATAACAGCATGCCGGTTTATGATAAACAGGAAGATATTTACCTGAGCATACTCAACGAATTGAAAGCCGCCGGTGAGCAAATTACCGGCAGTACGGCCGCTGTACAAAATGATATTGTGTATAACGGCAATATGCAGCAATGGAAACGCGCCATCAATACGCTATCGTTACGCGTACTGATGAGTATGTCGTTAAAGGAGAATGATACCCGTTACGAAATCAAAAGGCGGTTTGCCGAAATTGTAAACAACCCCAGCCTGTACCCGGTGTTTACTTCAAACTCAGATAACGCACAGCTGAAGTTTTACGATTTGCAGAGTAACCGTTACCCGTACTTTAACAACAACGACATCCAGACCGCTAACTATATGGAAGAGTCGTTTGTGAATCTGCTTAAATCACTGCGCGATACCCGGTTGTTCAGTTTTGCGGATAAGGCACCCAAGTATGCCTCGCTTCCGGCAACTGATTTTAACGCTTACGGCGGCGCTAAAGGCAGCGCGCCTGTAAATGAGAATAACGCCCGTACCGTGGCCGGCGAAGTATCCAAAATTAATCCACGCTTTTATAATAACCCGGTAAATGAGCCCAGTATTGCACTTGGGTATGCTGAGTTGCAATTTATCCTGGCTGAAGGCGTAACCCGGGGATGGATAAGCGGCAACGCCGGTGATTATTACCAGAAAGGTATCCAAGCCTCCATGTTATTTTACAACATTGATCAGTCGGCCATCAATACTTACCTGGCTCAAAGTGTCGTGCAGTTAACTGCGGGTAATGCTCTGCAAAATATTATCACGCAAAAGTATATCGCTTCATTTATGAATAGCGGCTGGCAACCGTTTTATGAGCAGCGCCGTACCGGTTTTCCAGCATTTGATGTATCAGGCTCAGGGGTGCTAAATAACAAAGTCATCCCTAAACGGTGGATGTATCCGCAAAGCGAACTGCAGCTTAACCAGCAAAATGTAAGTGCAGCCATTGCCCGTCAGTACCCCAACGGAGACAACATCAACGGCATGATGTGGCTGATTAGCAGATAATGATTATGACATCAGTACCGGGATAACCTGGTTGCCCGGTATTGATGTTTACCAAATTATAATTGATTAGATGAACAGTAGAAGAAGTTTTTTAAAGCGTACCGCACTGGCATCAGCAGGCAGCCTGATCGCCTTACCTAAGCTGCAAGCCTTTGCATTAGAAAATGCATCTAAAAAGATAAAGCGGTCACTTAGGGTTGCACATTTGACTGATGTGCACCTACTCAACCAGCCTATGCCAAAAGAAGCCTTTGGCCGGGTACTAAAGGCGGTAAACGCCATGAAAGATAAACCGGATTTGATTATCAATTCGGGCGATTCAGTAATGGACATGAATAACAAAGACAAAGCGCAGGTAACATCTTTGTGGAACGGATGGAACGAAGTCATCAAATATAACAACCTGCCGTTCAAAAGCTGCATCGGTAATCATGACGTATGGTACGCACCCAAAGGTCAGGAAGCAACCTATCACAACGACCCAATGTATGGTAAAAACATGGTGTTGAACCAGTTAGGTTTGCCTTCAGCTTATTACAGTTTCGAGCAAATGGGCTGGAAGTTTATTGCCTTGGATAGCATCAATCATGATCAGGACGGCAAAGGTTATGCCTTAGGGCAAGAACAGTTTAACTGGCTGACCCAAGAGCTCAAAAATACGCCGGCATATATGCCTGTACTTATTTTTTCGCATGTACCCATCATCACCATTACGGCCATGATGTATGAGGTGCAACGCAGGCCGATAGACAAGGTCGGTTATCCGGTTGCCGACCAGCACCGGGATGTAAAACAATTAAAAGACCTTTTTCATCAGCACAAAAATGTACGGGTCGCTTTAAGCGGGCATATTCATTACCTGGACACGGTAGACTACCTTGGCGTGAAATATCACTGCGGCGGGGCCGTATCCGGCAATTGGTGGGGTGGCATCCTGGACGAGTTTCCGCCCGCATATTCCATTCTCGACCTTTATGAAGATGGCAGTAGTGCCTACGAAACTATATTTTATAACTGGCAATAATCAGCCTGTCATCTCATTTTATCTCAAAGCGTTTAACATATGTTCAAAGTAATATCATTGGTAAGTCTGTTACTGTTAGCGTTTAGCAGCCAGGCACAGCGTGTTAAAAAAGTGGTTTTTGTCATCGCTGACGGTATACCGGCAGATGTTGTTGAAAGACTTGAATTGCCTAACATCAAGCGCATGATTAAAAACGGCAGCTATACCCGCATTCATGTAGGGGGCGATAAAGGCACTTACAACCAAACGCCTACCATATCGGCCGTAGGTTACAATAGCCTCCTGACCGGAACTTGGGTGAATAAACATAATGTGCCCGACAATGCCATTAAAGATCCGAACTATCATTATCAAAACATTTTCAGGCTGCTTAAAACGCAGTATCCTGCGAAGAAGACTGCCATATTTTCGAGTTGGTTAGATAACCGAACCAAGTTGCTGGGCTACCATCTACCGGCAGCCGGTAACCTGGAGGTAGATCAGTACTTTGATGGATATGAGTTGGATACGATAAATTTTAAACATGACAAGCAGCGGGATTTTATGCACCACATTGATGAAAAGGTAGTAGCCGAAGCTGCCGCAACGATCAGCAAAGATGCACCTGACTTATCATGGGTATATCTGGAGTACACGGATGACATGGGGCACATGTACGGCGATAGTCCGCAGTTTTACAAGGCTGTAGAACAGCTTGATAACCAATTGGGCAAGTTGTATGATGCCATAGAAAACCGCAAAAAAAAGTTTAAAGAAGACTGGATGCTGGTGGTGACTACCGATCATGGTCGTGACGAAAGCTCCGGGCGTGGCCACGGCGGCCAGTCTGACAGGCAGCGTACCACCTGGATGGTCACCAACCAGCCCTCGTTGAATACTTATGCACAATACGGGAAACCGGCTATCGTAGACATTATGCCGTCGATAGCGCGGTTTATGAATATTACTATCCCTAAAGAGGTAGCACAGGAGATAGATGGTATCCCATTCATAGGACCGGTATCGGTAGCCGAGGC